>DATBXD010000153.1:0-5911 GCA_036514475.1 Nitrososphaerales archaeon | reverse complement strand
TTCTCAACAAAGAAAACTCCAATTATCGGCCTCTATAGAGATATCGAAGATGAAATCAGATATTCTTCTTGTCGATACCCATCTTTTCATAAAGACCTCAGAGGGTTATTGGCCAGGTCTTCCAATAGATGTTGCAACAGCTCTCTCACCAACACATATAATATTAATTGAAGCCACTCCATCTGAAATACTATCAAGAAGAATTAAAGACACTACTAGACGAAGAGATATAGTATTAGAGAAAGATATTATTGAGGAATTAAGTATAGCTAAAGATATGTTGAGTGTATTAGCTGTTTTAACTGGAGCATCTATTATGTATATTAGTAATACAGAAGGAAAAGCAGATGATGCTTCAGCAAAAGCAGTTTCAGCTTTAGGTGTTGTATAGCTAATTGTTAAGCCAGTTATTAATTGTAGATGCTTTAAAAAATCCGCCAGTTGCTACTCTGCTAATAGCTGGATTAGCTATATTAGTTAACATACTTACATCACTTGTTAGAAAACGTTTCACTAATATTGAGCGTTCCAGACGGACTCAAAAAGAAGTTAAGGAATTCAATAGTGATCTTAGGAACGCAATTATGAGTAAGGATAAAGCAAAAGAAGAAAAACTCCGTAAAAAACAAAAATCGATTAATGAAATGCAAATGAAGATGTTTTCAGAAAACATGAGAGCTTCCATTATTTTTATGCTGCCATTCTTCGCTGTATGGGGTATTTTAACTGGTTATTTTGGTTATGAAGTTATAATGGCATATTCGCCTTTGGATCTGCCTCTTTTAGGAGGTAGCGGTATTATATTTAGTAAGGAGCTTAATTTCTTCTGGTGGTATTTCTTATCTTCAATGACTTTTAATGGAGTATTGTCAAAGATTCTGGGAACCGGTATGACCATCTAGAATTAGAGTAAGATATGTTTGAAATCAATAATAATTTCAGGAATGCCTGCTTCAGGAAAGACTTCTGTTGCTAAAAGCCTTTCTGAAAGATATGGCTTAAAGTATTTTAGTGGAGGAGATATATTGAAAAATATTGCTATCTCAAAAGGGTACAAACCTTCTGGAGATGACTGGTGGGATACTAACATTGGAATGAAATTCTTAGATGAGAGAAAGGAATCAGATCAATTTGACAAAGAAGTGGATGAACAATTAGTCAAATCTATTGAGAATGGGGGAGTAGTTGTAACTAGTTACACTGCTCCATGGCTCACTGATAAAGCAGTAAGAATATGGTTGAAGGCTTCAGTTGAATCTAGAGCAGACAGAATGGCTTCACGTGATAAAATCAGTTTTGAGGAATCCTTGAAAATAGTAAACAAAAGAGACTATGAGAACATCAAGTTATACAAGAAAATGTATGGCTTTACAATAGGCGAAGATTTATCAGTCTTCAATCTAGTGCTTGATACTGATGAAATTATGAAGAAAGATGTGATCGATATTGTCAGCTACACAATCAAATATTTCATCTAATTTATCAAGCGATTCTAAGAATCTAATAGTTATTGATGAGGAGGAGACTAATGAAGAGTATGGAAAATATCCTAGTACAAGAACTGTGGAAGATTTATTAGATTATGGATTTATTACCATTGATAAACCTCCAGCTCCGACTAGTCATGAAGTAGTAGCTTGGATTAGAAGAATGTTGAAAGTTAAGAGAGCTGGTCATAGCGGTACACTTGACCCTATGGTTACCGGATTGCTTCCAGTTGGACTGGGAGAAGCAACAAAAGCTTTGTCTGTTCTACTTATGGGGCCAAAAGAATACTTTGGAATAGCCAGATTTCATGGTTCTGTCGAAGATGATACTCTACGAAAAGTATTTAGAGAATTCATCGGAGAAATATACCAAAAACCACCACAAAGATCATCAGTTAGAAGAACGACCAGATTAAGAAGAATATATGAGTTAGAAATCATTGAAACGAAAGGCAGACTAATATTGTTTAGAGTATTATGTCAAGCTGGAACATACGTTAGGAAGCTAATCTACGATATTGGTGAAGTTACGATGAACGGAGCAACTATGATAGAGCTAAGAAGATCAAAAGTAAGTGATATCGAAGAGAAAAATGGATTAGTAAGTCTTCATGATTTGGCTGATGCTGTGTTTGAGTTGAAAGAGAATGAATCAGAGGAGAAAATCAGGAGATTAATACAGCCAGTTGAAAAAATGGTTTCTTCACTCAAATCAATAATAATTAAAGATTCAGCTATAGCATCTATATGCTACGGAGCTCAACTTGCTATACCAGGTATCTTAAAATTATCTCCAAACATAATAAAAGGAGATACTGTTGCAATCTATAGCTTGAAAGGTGAGCTGGTGGCTATCGCTGAGGCAATAATGTCAACAAAAGAAATAGAAGACGCAGATAAAGGGATAGCCGTCCAGACTAAAAGAGTCATAATGAAGCAGGATACTTATCCAAGATTATGGAAGAAGAAATCGCAAAATGCCGGGGTCGCCTAGCCTGGTAGGGCGCAGATCATAAGGAGCTAAAGCCTGGAAACAAAAGCTAGCGAGCCTGTGACTTCTCGGAGTCACGTGGGTTCAAATCCCACCCCCGGCGCTCATTCTATGATTAGGATCTAATAACATAATATTCAGCTGATATTCTTAGTTACATAACATTAATTTATTAGTATAAGTGAAGAGTATTATTATATTAAGTGTTTTTAGTATGAGACTTCGGAGCTGGGTCTAAGCATTCTCATTCTCCTTGTTCTACCGCATTTTGTGCATTTATACAATGTCCTTCCTCTAGGATTATAAGTTACATCTTCTTCATTTATGACTTTATGTTCTGTTTTTACGAGGCAACGGTCACAATGTCGTAATTCATTCAAAACGTTACTCATTATTCTGAATTATATCCTTGGACATAAGTCTTGCTTCCCAACTATTTGGTTAACAAATATTCTAATTAGAATAATATTTCTTAAATTATTAATTAATTCATTTTAAAATTTAATTTCTTATGCTAAGTTTCTTATTAAATAAAATTTAATTGACTGATATTAGAATAGTATTTCTCGATAATATCAAGTAGAAATCAATCTAAAACACCTGAAATATTAGAAAGATTCAGTCAACGAAGTCTAATGCACATTATGGTATTCTCAAATTAGTAAACAGATATATTTTATACCTTATTTATGTTAAGCCCTATTTGCCGGGGTAGCTCAGCCTGGTTAGAGCGCCAGCCTCCACATAAGGGCGTTACTCATAATCTGGAGGTCGCGGGTTCGAAACCCGTCCCCGGCACTCTAATGCTATTTCTTATCATTTAATATTAATAATAAAAAAAGTAAACTCTATAATCCAACATTAAATTAGTAATAACTTAGAATAGACTTTTTTAGTATAGTTTATAGGAGTCCAATATTAGTAGTTGAGTGGTTAATTATTGAGTAAACGATACAGGATTATATCTATAATTGTTTTAATTCTTTTACTTTTATCAAGTTTTGTAGTGTTTTTCTTTTAATAGATTGTTTCAATTATAATATTGTATACAAATTAATAGTCTTTTTAATATTTGTATATACATCTTTAAATCCTTAAAACTTAATATTGTATCTGTGGATTTAGTTAAGTTCTTAGTAAATATTTCAACAAAAAGATCTCATGGTCCAATTAGAACTTTCACTAAACTTCAAATGATAAGAACTATTCTTATTTTAAGTCAAAAGAAGAAAATGGGGCGAACTTTGCTTTCTAGGTATTTGAAAACAGGTTCAGGTGCAGTAAGAACTCTAATAAAGGATCTAGAAACTTACAATATTATTAAGATTGATAAATCCGGATGTAGTTTAACTGAAAGGGGTCGGGAAATACATAAACAAATTGTTGAAATGTTTATTCTAATTGATAAAATAGATGCTGGAAGACTTTCAATTGATAAGTATAATTCTGCTGTTCTTGTTAAGAACTCTGCTAATTTAATTGGTAATGGTATTGAACAAAGAGATGCATCTATAAAAATAGGTGCAAAAGGTTCTACAACACTGATCTATAATAGGGATAAATTTACAATACCTAATGGAAGTTTAGATTGTGCCAAAGATTATCCAGATAATGTTTGGATAAATCTCAAAAAAATATTTAACCCTAGAGATAATGACGTTATAATTGTAAGTAGCTCATCAGACCAAGAATCGGCAATATATGGTGCTTTATCTAGTGCACTAACTTTGATTGAAACGTCTAAAAAGAATGAATAGAAAATGTCTAAATATAGTAAAAGTAATGGAATTGTTATAGTTTATACAGGTAGAGGAAAAGGAAAAACTACTGCAGCCCTTGGTCTTGCACTTCGAGCTATTGGCTACGATTGGAAAATTTGTATGATTCAATTCATAAAAGGTACTTGGATTACAGGTGAACTTGATAGCGTCAAGTTATTATCATCTAATTTTGAAATAATTCGAGCTGGAGAAGGCTTTATAGGAATAATTGATGATACAAAACAAAAGAAAATTCATAAAGAATCGGCAATCAACGCCTTGAGGATATCCAAGAATAAGATAGATTCTGGATTATATAATATTGTTATTTTAGATGAAATTAATTATGCTTTATCATTAAGACTTATTAAACTTAAAGATATTTTAGAAATTATTAAGTCCAGACCAAGAAATGTAACTCTTGTACTTACCGGAGATCATGCACATAAGAGGATAATTGAAATTGCAAACTTAGTAACTGAAATGAAGGAAATAAAACACCCTTACAGGAATCGTTCAGTAGCTTTGAAAGGAATAGATTTCTAAATAGATTTTGAAATAGACTTTATCCTATTATCATATTTTTCTTTATATGATTTTAAACAGATCTTACAACAAAAAAACCTTTCACCGTTACCAACTCTTAGATTAATTGGTTTACCAGCAATTTCACCTTTACAAAAATCACATTCCAATGGTATACTAAATATTTTTCCTAACAATACACCCTGTTCATCTTTAGGTACCTGAGTTATTATTTGACTTGATATTACTTTAATTTCGCCCAATTCCCTAGTTTTGTTTGATATGAAATCTTGAAGCTCTTTAGCATCATTAGTTATTAGCCTTAACATAATATTGCTCTCACCAGTTGTTAAGAAGATACTTCTAACTGCATCAAATTCTGCAAGGTTTGAAGCGATTTCTTGGATTGAATTATCATCTACTCTAAGAGTAACAATTGCAGAAAGTCCATTGGCAACTTTATTAATATCAAAAATAGGTGAAATTCTTTTAATTAGACCTGTTTCAAACATTCTTCTAATTCTCACTTCTACTGTAGGTGTACTAACACCTGTTATCTTAGCTAATTGTCTAAATGACTTTCTTCCATCTTCATTCAGAGCCATAATTATTCTGACATCAACTTTATCTAAAGTGAAAGGCATCATTATTAATTACTTCAAACTGGTAATTATTGTTATCTAAATGTAAATGATATTTCTAATTAATCATCTTATTCTTATGTCGTCATCCATATCTGGCATGATTATGTCTAAGAAGTTTATTATATTATTCTTCGTAATGGTGTGTTGCATAATTTCAGATTTCGTCATTTGTTTATCTAAAACGCACAGCTAAATGCATTTAGGTGACTTCTAAAAACTATGTGAATATCTAAGTGTTGGTCTTGGTTGGTATTTTCCTGTCGGTTCAGTCCAGTCTGTCTTATGATTGTATCTTGTTTCTACGTTTCTTGCTGTTAATCTCAGCGGGTTAGTTGCTCTTTCATTCCTTTTTTCTTCGTCTTATTTCATTCGTTGTGATAGTGTGAGGGCTCTGAACAGGTTGTAGCATGTGCATACGAAGATCATCTTTGTCTTCACTCTGACTACGGTTGTCACAAGCACTCTGCCGGAGTGGAAGACCCGTTTTATGACGGCGAAGGGGTG
>DATBXD010000152.1:0-3632 GCA_036514475.1 Nitrososphaerales archaeon | reverse complement strand
TATCTGGATGGTTGATGTTAAGGATACCCATGTTGGCTCCACGTCTTATACCACCTTGCTTGATTACATCTGTCATCATATCAAACATTCTCATAAAACTCATTGGACCAGAAGCAAGACCTGATGTAGAGTTTACGATGTCTCCTTCAGGCCTAAGGTTTGAGAAGTTATAACCTACTCCTCCACCTGCTTTGAATATTATCGCGGCTTTCTTCAATGTCTCCATTATGCTATCTATAGAATCTTCCACTCCCATGACAAAGCAAGCTGAACCCATTCCTAATGGATTGCCAAAGTTAGCTAATGCTGGTGTGTTAGGCATAAACTTCTTATTAATCATCAGATTGTAGTATTCATCTATTTGTTTTTCGTAAGTGTCAAAATCTCCACTTTTAATGCTGATCATGAGCCTACTCCAGCTCATCTTCATACATCCGTTATTGTTCATGCGGTCATAGAGTCTTTTCAAAGCTTCTAGGTGATACTTGTTTAACCTGTATTTTCCTATGGATAATTTCTCTTCAAATTCTGAAAAATCATATTCCTCATATTGTTGTATAGGCGCTTTTCCATTCTGTGCATAAACTTTTTCATCGAATATAATGTCAGGTAATCCTATTTGAGTAGATACTCTTGTGAACAATTGTTTTGCGGATTCTACTGTTCTTGTGCCGTCTTTTCTGAGGTATCTTGATTTTAGAACGCGTAACGCATTAATATCAAGATTCTTATCCACTTCGTCTATCTCGTTTTTCTCAAGGATTCTTTTCTTTTCTTCTCTTATTTCCGCCCTTTTTTGCCTATACAGAATATATGATTTAGCTATCTTAGAATTACCCTGCTCCATTAATACCTTTTCTGTCATATCCTGAATATCTTCAACACTGGGCGTCTTAGATGAAAACTTTTGATTGATTAGTTCTATAACCTCGTGCGATAAGCGCTTGGCTAGATTCCTATCCTTGCCTCCAACAGATTGAGTCGCCTTCCAAATAGCGTCTACTATTTTCTCCTGATCAAACTCGACTGTTCTACCATCACGCTTTGTAACTGTCTTAACTTTAATTAATTCAATAACCATATAATGCTAACACCAAATAATCACTTTGAGATAATTGACAATTGATTTTTTTCTATAGGTTTAACCGTATTGACTTGCGAATTAGACCAAGAAACAAAATATCTTTTGAAATAGAGTTAATGAGATGGTTTTGGGTTAGCTCTTTATGACTTGAATTTATTTATTTTATCGTCTCATTGTCTGATTTATTATTTTGTAATCTTAATTGATATCATTCGAAATTCATGGATTTTTGGTCAGTTTCAAACAACTTGAAAATTTGTTTTGTTTAATATGTTTGACAATAAATGGGAATAAACTGAATTGATATTATTTTCTTTCATTTATTAAATTATTTTCAAATCATGTTGTTGAGTACGGCTTCATAGAAGTTGAGTGGCATGAATCGCATTTCAAAGTACCCTCAGGGAATTTGGCCCCACACGCCCGGCACACAGTCATTTTATATGAAACTCTGAAAAAATCTAGATGTTTACGACAATTGCCAATTATTTCTGACAAACTTTCTTTAGAGTATGCTTTGGGTATTTCAATATCAATTGAAAAGCCTCCGCTGAGTGATCTCAAGGATTTGTTCAGGGCTTCTAGATAATCTTGTTTTGCAACATCTGAAACACTGATTGTCGGTGCCTGAGAATATTCATTTTTGTTTACAAGCACAGGTATAGATGATCTTCCAAATTTCTCAATGTCTATTGCTGCAAACCTGGATCCCGAGTCTCCGCCAACTATCGATATCAAAGTCTTTTCACCTATTTTTTCTCCAATTTCAGTTGCGCTTTTCGATGCTGTCTCAGATATCTTATCTGTTAGCGATAATCTTTCAGATATAGGGGCTCTCTCACCAATAAGCTTAGTGATTGCTTCGTACAATCCGGTAAGATTAATTGTTAATGGAACATAATCTTCAGAAATAGATATGTTTCCACTGGTCAGGGCTGGTAATAGGTTCTTCTTAGATATGTTACTTATTATTTTCCTACGTGTCTGAAGTGCTGTCAAAGCTGTTTGCAATAATATTGCGAGTTTGGCTCTGAAGTAGACTTCATCTCGGTTAGACTCGTAGGCTAATCTGGGTAAATTAATCGATAGCGCGTTAAGAATGGCAACACAGTCAGCTGGAAATCTTTTATCAGTGTCGCGCTTCAATCCGGTGTATGACCTTGCAATTTCAGGTTTGGGGGAAATGGCTATCTTTCCTCCTGATAATATTATTAATGATACTAGATTCAGTATTTTAGGGTCTATATCTAAACCTACATTTAAAACTAGGTTAATTACAGGTGTGGGTACGCTTTGTATGTAATCTTGGTAAGCCATTAACGTCGATTCTAATACTCTTTTTAGTAGTGTTTCATCGTATTTTGAGTTGGAGAAGCTATCTATTATAAATGTTATATTTGGCTTGTTATATTCTCGGCCAACTATTGAAGGTATTAATGTGAATGCTCTTCTAATCGAGTCCCTTATTTCTTCCTTAGTTTTCTCAATGGAATACTCCGCGATAAACGTCGTAAGGTTTTCAAGAACTATCTCATTTGCTGTTTCTCTGCTAAGAATGGATGTTATTAATACTATTGTGTTAATAGCATCATCTATTTTCTTCGGTGTGTCAATTCTTGGTATCTTGAGTAGTTTTCCCTTCATATTAATTGTATTGTTCTTAAGTGCAACAAGGTCAAAGAAAACTGTGTCTGGCATTAATCCCCATTCTCCTGCGTTTGAAATATTTATGTCTCCGCCGAAGTGAGAGTCGGCAACGTCGCGAGATAACTGCGAAAGCATAAGGTATTCTGAGAATACGGAGTTAGCTGTTTTTACCAGAACTGTCTCCGCGTCCCCCTCTCCTTGTCCTGTGTTGTTTATCAACTCTGAAATATCGTATATTGGCAGTCCTAGCCTTGTTAGCTTATGCCTGTACTCTTCGAGGCCGTGTTCAACTAGAAGCGCATTGACAATTTCTCTAATTAGCGGTGAAGTGAGGTATATTGTTTGAAATTTGTATAATCTCGATTCAGTTTCACTAGTTATTCTTTGAGCCAACTCAACTGGCATTCCTGCTTCTCTCACTAAAGATTGAAGTATTTTATCTGAGTTGAACTCTTCCATAGTTTGTCTAGACGTTCTAACGAATAGCTTGCCGCTTTCAACCATTGATTGCTCTTCTATCTGTCGGGTTAAGTTTAAAACGAGTCTACCAAGGCTGGTCACATTGTACTTACGCTCTTGTCTGTTTAGAGCAATTAACAATTGCCTTACGAGCTTTCTGAGGTGGTAGGCAAATTTTCCCGATTCCTTTTTTGACTTGAAACCGGCTAAAGTCTTAAGTTCTGAATAGCTTAACGGTCCTTTAGTGTTTAGGATTCTCAGTATCTCCAGTCTATTAGATGAAGCGATTACAGAGTATATTGTTCTTACTCTTCTGGAAACGGACTCCATTTGCGTACCCATTGGTTGTCAAGGTATTTTAATTTAATTAGATAAAACCATTCCCTTGTTGTTGTTTCTTGGTCAATGCTTATTGACCTAGTTATTCATCATAGGTGACTTC
>DATBXD010000151.1:0-4899 GCA_036514475.1 Nitrososphaerales archaeon | reverse complement strand
TTCTCCATCCAAAGATGCTGCTGTTGCTAATTCCTTTGCCAAGTACATTAATATTATTGACGCGTCGCGTCTCATTATTCGTGAATACTCCATAAAATTCTTAAAAATAGTCTTTTTTCCTTGCCAGTATATCAATGGTCCTGGAAGTTCAATTCTTTGAGTAGGTCCTTTGATTCCTGTGGCTTCTAAATCGTCTCTTAGTCTTTTCAAAAGATCTTTGTAATCTAAACTCAATTATTGTTTCACCAAATCAACCCTATCTTTATTCTCGACTCTAAAAGGATTATGTCAATTAAAATCTCATAATTATATAGATGGAGAAAATAGATACAATAATAGAAAGGTTGTAATATTCAAAAGAGTTACTGATAAAGTATGGCTAGTAACGACTGTATTTTTTGCAGAATAATTCGAAATGAGCTTTCAGGACATAAAGTATTCGAAGATAGCAATTCTCTAGCAATCTTGGATAAGTACCCTGTTAATTTCGGACATACATTGATAATTCCAAAAGTCCACGTTGAAAAAATAGAGTATTTAGATTCAGCATCTGTTAAGAGCCTTTTTACTTTAGTCCATCGTCTAGTCAAGCCAGTTCAATTATCAGTGGGCGCACCCGCATGTACAATCAGCATCAATAATGGGCCTGAGGCTGGTCAAGTTATTCCGCATGTTCACGTTCATATTGTTCCGCGATTCAAAAGCGATGAAGATGCAAATGTTCACTCTGAAAGAACAAGACATTTGGAGTTGGACAGCGTCAAAATGTCTGAAATTGCAAAAAGGATTCATTCAGAGATTGTTATGTAAGACTGAGCTTTTTATAATTGGTAATTTTACAATCTTATTCTAATGCTTTCTTCCAGCATTTCTTTAACATTTGTCTCCATCTTGTCAAGTCTTGCTCTAAGATATTCCTTTTTATCCTTTATTTCTAATGCAGTCTTTTCTAATAATGCATTTTGTTCTTTCTTTACTTTGTTTTTCTCTTGTAGCTCAGTACTTATTTTTTCAAATTCTTTGATTGATGATTTCTCAATAATATTGGTATTCTCTTGAATTCTCTTTGATATTTCTTTGATTAGGTTTTGCGTCTGCTTCAAAGTCCCGGTTATGTTGTTAATATTATTGACAACTTTCTCTGGGTTTTTCAAAACTAGTTTCCCTTCATTTGCTTTCTTTTTCAAATCTTCAAGGATACTTAATATAAGCAGATTATGATCTTTAACTATTCCTGATGATGGTGAATCCAAATAATATTTCAGAACATTATTTTCATCTTTACCAAGACTTGCTACGTGCAGATATCTTTCGAGAGGTTTAGTTAAACCTGCGAACATAATGTTAAAATCGGTTTTTTCTTTCTCTAGTGATTTGTCTAGTTCTTTTATTTTATTTGATATTACTAGTGCTGCTTGATGTTCTTTTTGGTTTTCTATATGCTCCATTTTTTTCAATGTTTCATTTTCTTTCTTTTCTGATTCCAAAATCTCATTTTTGATTTTCTCAACCCAGTCTTCTAATTTCTTTATTTCTGAATACAAGTCAAATATGTGGTTTGAATCTGAACGTAATTCTTGAGTGTTATTATATTTTGTATTGTAGTTTTCAAGTATTTTATGCAGATTCTTAATATCTGCCTGTAGAGTTTTTAGTTTTGGCAAGAGTTGTCTTGTGTCTTTGCTTAAGATTGAGAAAATTACTCGTCCATGTGTTCTTAGGGTGTTGTCAATTTGAGTTAGTGTTTGAGAAATCAATATGTTGAAACTTTTGATATTTTCGAAATTATTGGATTGCGGATATTCAAGTTTAGAAAGTGTGCTGATCATTTTGTTTGCGACAGCGTCTCTAGAAGTTCGAACGGTTTTCAGGAGAGTTTCGTTTAGTTCTCCAACTTTAACTTCCATGTTTAAGAACGATTTTGCTGCTTCTAGCAATGCCGTGCAATCTTTCTTTATTTCATCTATTTCTTTACTGCTACTTGAATAGAATTCTTTGAATTGCTCAGTTGTCTTTGTATCAATCCAATTTCTTAGATCTTTAATATTTATTTCAAAAACAGTATCTTTCTTCTTCAAACTTTTTGTGAAGATGTCAATAAAACCTGGCATATCAATACTCATTCAATTTGTTTAGTTATTTTTGGCTGTATCTCGTTTTGCCATCGTTTGTATAGATTATGATTTATTTCAAGTTGATCTAGAACCTTACCTACTATATGGTTACTCAAATCGTTTATTGACTTTGGTATATGATAGAAAGCTGGCATTGCAGGAAGAATAACAACCCCAAGCCTCGATAAAGTAAGCATATTCTTGAGATGTATTGCGCTCAAAGGTGTTTCGCGAGGAACAAGAATTAGTTTTCTTTTTTCTTTGAGAGCTACGTCAGCAACTCTTGTTAGTAGTGTTGATGAATATCCAGAGGCTATTCCAGCTATGGTTTTCATACTGCAGGGAATTATTATCATCGCGTCAAACTTAAAAGATCCACTGGAGACATCAGAGGCTAAATCATTATCATTATAGACTTTAGATGCTAATGTCTTCACATAATCAACACTTAGCCCTGTCTCGTGTTTAATAATTTCAGTTCCCCAATTCGTCACAATAAGGTGGGTTTCGATTTTCTTATTTTTCAAAACTTCCAAGAGTCTTGTTCCGTAAAGTGCGCCAGAAGCTCCTGATATTCCTATTACTAATCTCATTTTCAGATTACATCATCCATTTACAGTGGTTTTCAAGTTATCTTCACAGAATGATGTAACCATATTATAATACTCCTTGTTGCCTATCGTTCCACGTTTAACCAATAATTTAGATATTACTATTGCGCCTTTCTTTTCTAGTTTCTCAACTAGTTGTAATAGGAAATTCATTTCCCCAAAACCACCATATGTTAAATATACTCCAAATTTATGCGAATTTAATTCTACTAATGTATTGATGTATTCATTTATCGGTGGACAACTTACACCCCACTTGGGCGAGCCCAATACTATCAAGTCATATTTTGATATGTCATGAGATAAAGCGTTGATCTTAACTTTTGAATTTCGTATAAATGAGTATAGTAACCATCTGAAATATCTTCTTTGCTTTACCGGCTTTATTTCAGATACTGTGACTTCATTTTCTTTTGAGAGAATTCTTGAAATATCCTCCGTAACTTTTGCTGTATTTCCAGTAAATGAATAATACACAATCAAAATCCGCAGGTTTCTCAATTATCTATGTCATTAAAAGCATCAATATCCTAACAATAAAATGTTAGCTCAGATTTTTCTTTTAGAAACTAATTTTATATAGACTTGTAAATTCTAAAATAATCATGCGAAGGATTTTTAAATATGGTTTGGCTGTGATTAGATCAAATAAACTTCTTGTGGTTCGAAAAACGGATACAGAACGGTATTTGATCCAAGGTGGTAAACCGAAAGAAGGTGAGGATGCTGAAGAATGTTTGGCTAGAGAAATTAAGGAGGAACTCAACGGTGAATTGAATCTTTGCAAGGTTAGACCCTATGGGCTTTTTGAAGATATTGCAGCTAATGAACCCAATACAATAATACAGATCTCGCTCTATTTAGGAGATATAGACGGCCGTATTACTCCCTCATCTGAAATATCTGATATCGCATGGATTGGGCGAACCAACAATCTTCTACTAGCACCCAGTATTCAAAACAAGATACTTCCAGCTTTCATATATGACAATATAATAACATAATAATGCACTTAAAAGAATTGATTGTTGATTGAAAGTTGAGTTAATTGCGCCAGCTGGCAGTTTCGATTCTTTGAAAGCAGCTGCAAGCAACGGCGCTGATGCAGTATACTTGGGTGGAAAAAGATTCAATGCTAGGCTTTTTGCAAAGAACTTTAGCGATGACGAGCTAGGTAAAGCTATTAGGTATTCGCATGATAGAAACGTGAGGGTGTATGTTACTGTTAACACTCTTGTAGCTGATAAAGAGCTATGCGACCTAGATGATTACTTGTGTCTGCTTGATAATCTCGAGGCAGACGCTGTAATAATTCAAGACATTGGAGCTTTGAAGCTTTGTAAAGATCTTTATCCAAATTTAAAGATACATGTCAGCACTCAATCCACAGTTCATAATTCCGCCGGTGTTAATTTCTTCTCAAACCTTGGTGCTAAGAGAGTTACTTTGGCAAGAGAGCTTTCTCTTGGTGAAATATCTGCAATCAAGAAAGAATCCAATGGCGAAATTGAGGTCTTTGTACATGGTGCGTTATGCTTTTCATATTCAGGGCAGTGTCTAATGAGTAGCTTCTTTGGTGGACGAAGCGCTAATCGAGGACAGTGCGCATCCCCGTGTAGGCTACCTTACAGTTTTGTTAACAAGAATGGCAATATCATGCGTGTGAAAGGCAGTTATCTACTTTCAATGAAGGATTTGAATCTCTCTGAAGATATTCAAAGCTTAGTAGAAGCTGGGGTTGACGCCTTTAAAATAGAGGGTCGAATGAAGAATCCCGAGTATGTCGCCATTGTCACTAAGATCTACAGGATTTTGATTGATGAGAAAAGACGACCAAATGATTCTGAGAAGCAGGATTTAGAGGCGATATTCAACCGAGGTTTTACGAAAGGCTACATTCACGGCAACCCCGCTTTTGAAGCGATAAGCTACAAGAGGCCTGATAATAACGGAGTTGAGGTTGGAGAGGTTACTAGATATGATGTATCTTCAAGAATTGTTTCGATTATTCTTTCAAGAAGTATTAGTGTCGGTGATGGTCTTGAATTCGAAACAGATTTAGGCCGTGAAGGTCTAACTTTAATGAAGATATTTGTTAATGGTGAAGAGTTAGATAAATCTCAGGAAAACAATGAAGTAGACATTCCTCTCCCTTTTACGCCCCTTGTTAATTC
>DATBXD010000150.1:0-2141 GCA_036514475.1 Nitrososphaerales archaeon | reverse complement strand
AACGTGGAATACGCAAATAGGCCCGTAACCGAAACTAAGGCTCCAATTAAGAGGCCTGAGCAGCCTGCGCAAAAAGTCTTTGACCCAATTTGAAATTCATGATCTATGAATTCTTTCGACAAAGTATGGTGTCCATGGACTACTTTTACTCCGAAAATGGATGCGTATCTTCGCGTGGAGATATCTCTTTCATTATTCTCAGGTTCTCGCCCAGGTGAAATCATTCCTGAGCACATGCTGGGAAAGAAGACTGCAATCACGCCTAAAATACATAAGGATCCGAAGATAAAACTCACCATTTGCATACGCCAAGGAACGGGTTGAACAGATGGAGGATTTGCTGCTAGAAGAGCCACGATGGCTAATCCAAGAATCGAAATGCTAATTGTAATTTTAAGGGTATAGGTCCAACTCGTCGTGCTGAGCATTCAAGAGGTGCTCCTTAGTTGATTTAGCAGTCCTCTTGTGGCTAAGTAAGTGTATGTTCTTCGTTTTAATTTGTTTGGGGAAAGTACTCCAGCTAATCTTCTTTTCAATGAACCGTAGAAACCTCTGTAGCAGTTGTACTGCTCTTCTTGAATCTGTTCTATTGTGAGATTATTTGTTGGCATGACGGGATGTACCATGTCGTATTTTGACCAATTGTAATCTTTTATTAGGTCTTTTTCTCGAGCTGTTTGAAATATCTTTGTTCCTGGAAATGGTGTTAGAATCATGAATATGGCAAGATCTGGGTTGACTTTATCTGCAAATCGCTTTAAGTTATCAATGGATTCATGCGTATCCATTGGATGACCTATTATGAATGTAAGCTGGGCAAAGATGTCGTTCTCTTTGAGAAGTTTTACAGCGAGGGTAGTTTCTCTAGGGTCGATGGTTTTACAGTAATCTTGGAGGACTGAGGATTTATCGTTCTCAGCGCCCATTAGGATCCAGCGGTTACCTGCCTTTCTCATCTTTGGGAGTAACTCTTTGTTATTGACAATTTGATCACATCTGGCTTGTACGAACCACATTATTTTATCGCCTAATCCTCTGTTGATAATCTCGTCGCAGATATCATTGGCTCGTTTGTCTAGTGGGAAGTTGTCATCAGTTAACCAGAAGAATTTGGCACCAATGTTCTTGTAGAGAAAATCTATCTCGTCTGCTACTCTCTTGGCTGATTTTGCTCTCCATCTGCCATCCCAATGCCTCCATTGGGTGCAGAATGTGCAGCGGTGCTCACACCCTCTTGAGCCTTCGATTATCGCGTAACTAGTATCAGACCCCGCCATCATTGTGAAATGATACTTATGAGCTACATCTTTGACAAGATGGTAGGCAGGGTAGGGAAGGTCATCTAGATTATCTATTAACGGTCTTGGAGGGTTGCTGACTATTTTCCCAGTATGTCTATGAGATATACCTTTAACATCTGAGAGTGCCCCTCGCTCCGTTGCAAACTTGACTGTTTCAGAGAGTGTCTCCTCGCCTTCTCCTCGTATGATAATGTCAATCTCAGGATAGGTTCTCATGCTTTCTTCAGCTAATGCCGTGAAGTGCTGACCACCTGCAACAGTCAAAACATCGGGCCTAATCTTCTTGGCCAGCTCTAGTGTACGAACGGAAGTGTAAGTGTTGCATGTGGCAAGTCCACTAGAAGCTACTATGTCAGGGTCGAATGCTCTTATTTCTGCTTCCAGACCCTGCCAGTTAAGAGAATGGGCTTGACAATCTATTACTTTGACCTTTGCGTTATTGTTCTTCTTTTCAATATATGCTGCCAGCTGTAGGATTCCAAGTGGAGGAGGAAGATACTCACCCATTACAAACCAGAATTCTTTGGGTGGCTCTACAAATAGGACTTTCATATTATCTGACTCGGATGTTGTATTCTTTTCACTGATTGCTTAGATTGTCAAATGAGGCCTCATGCTTTCACGTCGAGGTTTTTTCTGTTGAAGTTGAAATGGTTTTTGGAGAAATTGCAACAAATACACTTCTCAGGATGAGAGATACGCCTATCAGGATTATTAGCATAGCTCCAAACTGGAACCATCCCATGGACTTACTCGACAGCATGTAGAATAGTGAACCTGCGCCTAGCCAGAATACAGCTTCACGGACTGTTCCTGCCTTTCTTTGAATTGATAGTTTTT
>DATBXD010000149.1:0-3594 GCA_036514475.1 Nitrososphaerales archaeon | reverse complement strand
CTTTCAGAAACTTGAAGAAATTCTTCTTGATAAGTTGCCAGTAACCGTCTAACGGTCTCGAGAGACCGTTTGGTCTTTTCGATTGAAATCTTAGAAACATCCGTTCTCACATTCACAATGCTTTCCGATACTATTCTGGATATCTGTGTTGATGGAGGATTATAGTCGCCGCGAATTCTTTTCACAGTCGTTATTAGGCTTTCAATATTAACTGCACGTCCTAACGATGATTCAACTTTTGGAGCAATGAGTCTGGCAATGGCGCTTACGTTACCATATCCTCTCTGTAGAGAGTCTTGAATAGAAATATCACCATCTATTACTTCTTTGACCGCTCGAGAAATGGATTGTTTGACCAAATTCGGTATATCTTTTTACGTAAGCATATTATTTTAACCAAAAAATATAAAAACTTTACGTATACTGCCCAGATTACAGTAAATGAGAAAGAAAATAGCTCTAGCTTATTCAGGCGGTCTTGATACGTCAGTTGCACTAAAGTGGCTTCAAGAAAAATATGACTCAGACATAGTAACTGTTACTTTAGACATTGGACAACTAGAAAATATCAACGAAATAGAGGAAAAGTCACGCAAAACTGGTGGAATAAAACACTACACAATAAATGCTGAGAAAGAATTTGTGGAGAATTACATATTTCCATCTATCAAAGCAAATGGCCTATATGAAGGTAAGTATCCTTTAGGAACGGCACTTGCACGACCATTAATTGCAGCTAAACTTGTAGAGATCGCCGAGAAAGAAGGTTGTTTCGCGATAGCTCACGGTTGCACAGGAAAAGGAAATGACCAAGTTAGATTTGATGTCACAGCTAAAGCACTAAATCCAAAGTTGAAAGTAATCGCACCTGTAAGAGAATGGAACTTAAGTAGAGACCAAGAAATTGAATATGCAAAATCTCGCAATATTGAAGTATCACCTAGAAAAACTATCTTCAGTATAGACCAGAATCTATGGGGTAGATCTATCGAATCAGGGCCTCTAGAAGATCTAAACGTAGAGCCACCGGAAGAGGCGTTCGAGTGGTGCAAGTCCCTAAATGAGACCCCTAGCGAGCCAGGTTACATCGAACTTGAATTCAAACGCGGGATACCTATTGCCGTTAATGGAAAGGAAATGAACGGAGTCGATTTAATTTCTGAAGTTAATTTGTTAGCAGGCGCACATGGAATTGGAATCATAGATCATATTGAGGATAGGCTAGTTGGCATAAAATCACGCGAAGTATATGAAGCACCAGGCGCCGTTACAATAATCGAGGCACACAGAGATATTGAGAAACTAGTTCTAACAAGAAACCAGATTAATTTCAAAACAATAGTCGAGCAACAATGGACCTGGCTGGTTTACGCAGGATTGTGGATTGAACCTCTCAAGATTGATTTAGATAAGTTCCTCAATTCAACTCAAAAGTATGTTACCGGTAAAGTTAGAATGAAATTATTCAAAGGTAACTTGAGAGTCGTTGGACGTTCATCACCATTTTCATTATACGATAAGAATCTAGCCACTTACAATTCTGATTCGACATTCGTTCAAAATGACGCTATCGGATTCATAAACTTATGGGGACTTCCTTCAATAGTTGGTTTCAAAGGATCTCTAGAGGAAAAGAATTGAACCCAGATTTACTTCGTGGGGAACGCCTAGGAAAACTATTACCTGAGAGCATTGACTTTACAGAGTCAACAAGTTTCGACATGATTATACTTGAACCAGTCATAAAGATCAACATGGCGCACATGGCTATGTTAACTAAGAAAGGTATCGTGAATAAGTCTCATAGCTCAGATTGTCTCAAAAGCCTTAGCAGGATTCCTTTCAATTTGACACTAGATCCGAGTCTTGAAGATGTTCATATGAATGTTGAAGCATATGTTTCGAAGGATATTGGTAATTTATCCGGAGGGCAGCTAAATCTAGCAAAAAGTAGGAACGATCAAGTATCAACTGCAATCAGAATGGCTCTAAGAGATTATCTTTTGAAAATAATAACTAGCATCACTAAGGTTCAAACAATCATTCTTGACAAATCTCTGAAATACTTAGATACAGTTATGCCTGGTTATACGCATCTACAGCATGCACAACCTGTCACTTTAGCTCACCATCTAATTGCATATCATGATGCTTTACAAAGGGATTGTGATAGGCTTATGGAATGTTTCAATCGTGTAAACATGAGCCCGTTAGGAGCAGCTGCTATGGCTTCAACCGGAATAAATATAGATAGGGATTTCACTGCACTACTCCTTGGTTTTGATGGATTAGCAGAGAATTCTATTGATGCCGTTAGCTCAAGAGATTTTGCATCTGAAGCAGTTTCAGACCTTGCGTTAACTATGACTGATTTGAGTAGGGCTGTTGAAGAAATGGTGATTTGGAGCTCTTTTGAGTTTGGAATAATGGATATCGCTGACGGTTATGCTTCAACTAGTAGTATTATGCCTCAGAAGAAGAACGCTGTTGTTGCGGAACTAATCAGAGGCAAATCTTCCACGGTATATGGAGACATGGTTGCTATGATAACAATGATGAAAGCTTTACCGTATAGCTATAACATCGATATGCAACAATTAACACCACATTTGTGGAATAGTTGCAAAATAACTTTGTCTTCACTAACACTATTTGGGAATATGCTCAAAGAATCGTCTTTCAACGAGAAACGATTAGCATATCTTGCTGAAAGCGGGTTTATCACAGCTACAGATCTGGCTGATTATCTTGCAGTTGAGCATAGAATCCCTTTCAGAACAGCACACATGATTGTTGGAAAGATAGTCAGAAAAGCGATGGAAGAGAAGAGAACATTCAAAGAAACGATTTTAGATAATTTATCAAAGACGATAAAAGATGAAACTAATATGAGAATAAAACTATCTGAGAAGGAAATAGATAGAATCCTTGACCCAAAAAGAAGCGTAGATTCGAGAAAGACGAAAGGGGGTCCTAACAAAATTATGGTAAAGAATATGATAAATAATCGAAAGAAGAAATTGAGTAAAACAAAGAATTGGGCTTCTTCTAAGAAGCGACAATTGAAATCATCTGAAGACAAATTGAAGAACACAGTTGATGAAATAGTGGGAGGTGAATGAATCTGAAAACCATATGTACAGAGTGCGCTGGAGAAATAGCAATACCGAGTGATGTAGTGGTTGGCGAAATAATCACTTGCCCCGACTGCGGAACAGATTTTGAAATATCAGAATCTAATGGTGAAAATGTTTCAATCAAACGCGCAGAAACCGTAGGCGAAGACTGGGGAGAATAAGGATGGTAACTCTAGGACTAATATATGACAGATTACGTTGGGAGGAAAAAGCTCTCGCTGAAGCTGCTGAAGCGAATAAAGTGAACGTGATTAGAGTTGATGCTAAATCTATCTATCTCGATTCGGATTGGAGTTCTAGCGAAACTAAGAAAATGTTTGGACACGTGATACTTCAGAGATGCATAAGTTATTTCAGAGGACTGCACACTACAGCCTTCTTGGAAAGTAAAGGGTTGCCAGTCATAAATAAGATGGATGTGTCATTGACATGCGGTAATAAGCTCTTAACCACCTCA
>DATBXD010000148.1:0-3422 GCA_036514475.1 Nitrososphaerales archaeon | reverse complement strand
CAACCCCAGTATCTTTGACCACAACTTTAAGATAATCACCATCGACTCCGACTTCTACTTCTACACGTCCTTCCTGTGTATAGTTTATAGCATTTCCGACAAGATTGTAAACTACTTCTTTCAATCTGCTTTCATCCCCGAACACAGCTGGCAATTGTTTATCAGAACTGAAAATTAATTCCAGACCTTTAACCTTAGCAGTAGTATTCAGATCCTTAATTATCTCGTCTATAACATTGACCAAATTAACTTTTTCAAATTGCCCCAAACCTTTACCTTGCTCCAATTTAGAAGCATCCAGAAAATCATTTACGATACTGATCAGCCGTATTGATGATTGATATGCTTGCACTATCATATTCATTACTTCTTTACTAGAAATTTGGTCTTTATAATAATCTTGAATTAATGACATATTGCCACGAATAGACGTCAGTGGGGTGCGTAATTCATGTGAAGCTACCGCAAAAAATTCTTCCTTATTGCGTTGCAGTAAAACAGCTTCAGTTACGTCTTCTATAACCATCACACTTCCAATAACTTGCTCTTCCGAAATAATAGGCAACATTGAAACTTTTAGAAATTTTCCATGAGAATCTATTTCGGGACTGATAACCGACTGTTTATAACCTATAGATCTGTTATAGCTATCCGTCACGTCGAAAGACTGGCCGAAATAATCTACAAGAAAATCAAAATCGATTTTATCATTTGAAACACCCATGATCTCAGATGCAGCCACGTTAGACATCATTATGTTCTTACCAGCATTTACGATAATAAACCCGAATCTCAAACTTTGAATGGAAGATGTTAATTTCGCCTGTTCGTTTCTCAACTCAATTGTCTTTTCACCCACCTTTAATTCCAGTTCTTCGTTAAACTCAGTAATCCTACTCCACGATAACTTCAGTTTGGCGCGCATCTGGTCGAAGAAATTGGCCAAGAAACCAAACTCATCAGAAGTTTTTATAGAAATTGGTTCGTTTAGATTACCCTGCTCGAGATTCTGAGCTTGTTTTTTGAGATAATTAATTGGTTTGATAACAAACTGCCATTCAATAACATAATATAGAAATAAAATAACAAGACCTATAAATATCAGACGCAAAGTTATCTGGTTCATCTCATATTGAATTGGGTCTAAGAGATGTACCAATTCTGATTTGATCTCAACAGCCCCCAAGACAGAACCATTAAAGACGAGGGGTATATAGCTTAAGATAATATTCCGACCGGCTTCACTAGAGATAAGATAAAATTCATTATCTGACAAAACTTTTAAACTTGCACTATCTACTGATTGTCCTACTTTACTCTCGATACTAGAGACTATAATCCGACCGTTCAGATCAAAAATATTTATCTCATGGATTGTTGGATCTTTGAATTCTTCCACATATCGATGGAATTGATTCTGTGCTTCTACAGAAGAAGGTTCTATAAAATCTCTAGCCTCGAGTATTAGCGCGTTTTGAGCAACAGCTTTAGTATGATTGAATTGCTGAGATATCAAGACGTGCTCCAAAGATACCTTGGAGAAATAGGCTATGCTCAGCAAACTTATCCCAATCATAAGGACAAATGGGATGGTTGTCTTATATATAAGCTTCAATTTGATGCATGACTACAAATCTCATCATACCAAAATATCTCTTCAGCTGACTCAAAACAGCCTTAGTTATCTGTGTATAACTAATAAAAGATGAAAAAAACATAAATGATACAATATGTAAGGGTTAGAGATAACCTTAACAATTAATTAACTTATGAAAATGCACAAGATTGCCTTCATCCTCCTCATCATCGGTGGTCTTAACTGGGGTCTTACTGGGGTGATAAACGGTTGGAATTTGGCAAATTATGTAGGTAGCACTTTGGCTATGGTTATTTACATCTTAGTGGGTGTTTCAGCTATCTTTGAGATCTTTAGTCACAAGGGTCTATGCCGTAATTGCAACCCGCAAGGAAGTATGTAATTGGATTCTAGTTTTTTAACTCAAAACCCGCCACATCTGGCGGGTTTTGAGTTGCCTAAATTTTTTAAATCGGCTATTTCTGATGTTCAATATCTTTCTTTTTCTTTGGTACGATACCATTGGCTACCAATATTTCTTCAAATTCTTTTTGTTCTATAGTTTCTACCTCTATAAGTCTCGTCGCAATAGTTTCTAAGACTTTCTTGTATTCTTTGATAATCTTCTCAACTCTCTTCAGAGCTTCATTCATAATATTGGAAACTTCAAGATCGATCTCTGCCCCCACTCTCTCAGAATATTCTTTATCTCCTACTCCCATACCAAAGAGCGGTTTACCACCAGCCCCTTCAAGAGCCATGGGTCCTATCTTCTCACTCATACCATATTTTGTAACCATATCACGCGCTAATGCTGTAGATACTTGTAAGTCATTAGAAGGACCGGTAGTTAAGTCTCCAAAAATAGTTTTCTCCACCACATACCCGCCGAGAGCCACAGCAATGTCATCAAGAAATTCTTTCTTTGACTGAAGTTTACGATCTTCAATAGGAAGTTTGAGAACATAACCTGCTACCCGTCCGCGAGATATTATAGAAATCTTGTGTACCGGATCAGCATACGGAAGCACAGAAGCCACAATAGCATGCCCCGCTTCATGGAAAGCAGTTAGCTCTTTTTCTTTCTGCGATAGTATGTGGCTCTTGCGCTCGGGACCTAACATAACTTTCTCAATAGAGCGAATCAAATCAAACTGCGAGACTTTAGTACGATTCTCACGCGCTGCTAATATGGCGGCTTCGTTCATGAGCGAGTACAGATCGGCACCTGAAAATCCAGGTGTACGTTCAGCAATCAAAATCAGATTAACATCTTCAGCAAACGGCTTCTTGCGTGCGTGTATTAAAAGTATTTCTTCTCTATCTTTCCTATCTGGAAGATCCAGAGTAACTCGCCTATCGAAACGTCCGGGACGTAACAGCGCTGGGTCAAGTACATCTGGGCGATTGGTGGCGGCCATGACTATCACTTTCTCATTTGGTTCAAAGCCGTCTAGTTCGACAAGTATCTGGTTGAGAGTCTGCTCGCGTTCATCATTGCCACCACCCACTCCTGTACCTCTTACGCGGCCAACAGCGTCTATCTCATCGACAAAGATAATAGCTGGAGCAGTCTTTTTAGCCATATCGAATAAATCGCGTACACGAGAAGCACCCACGCCGACAAACATCTCGACAAATTCTGAACCTGATATGGAAAAGAATGATACACCAGCCTCCCCTGCTACCGCCCGTGCTAGTAAGGTCTTGCCTGTACCGGGCGCACCCATTAAAAGAATTCCTTTCGGAATGCGCGCACCGATATCAAGAAACTTTTTAGGATTTTTTAAGAAATCCACTATCTCGCGGAGTTCCTCTTCAGCTTCTTTACATCCAGCCACATCTT
>DATBXD010000147.1:0-4289 GCA_036514475.1 Nitrososphaerales archaeon | reverse complement strand
AATAGTGCTATTTGAATTGGGGTTTGCTGTGGATGAGAAAAGACTACCTCCCGCAATGTAAGAGAATTCTTTAGTAACCGTTGCTTCTAACGCATCTTCTTTCAGAATCAACGTGTTTGATTCAGGGTCAAATGACATATCTGTGGCGAAAATACCATTGTACCAGTAGGGATATATTTTAGCAGGTAGAGTAAAATGTTCACCTTTTTCTCCTGGTGCTTTAGCTGGATAACTGATCCAATTCCACTCTCTCATGTCATGGTAGCTCTTTGGATTGGGGGCGTAAACCTTATAATTTAGGGTTGTTATTTGACCCCTCGCTAACTGGTCTGGTCTTACGTCCATCTTGTACTTTGGCTTTCCTGTTTTAGCATCCATAACGTAGAAAATACCTTCTTTGCAGCCTTTGATGTAGACCTTGCCGAGCGCAGGGTTTTCTGCCAATATTCCACTCCAGTTGCAGTCGTAATCATATGGATCATGTGGGAACGGTTGTAGCCACCATAAACGGGAACCTTTGTTCATATCAATAGCCATTATAGCGCTTCCGTAAAGTCTTGGTCCAGGTGCTAGGGACATATTTGAGTATGGTCCTTGGTTGCCGGTCTGAGTATACATTATTCCTGTGTCTTCATCTATAACAGGTTGACCCCAGTTGGCCGTTGTTCCACTCCATTTGCTTATCAGTTCATTCGGTAGTCCGTAGTCCCACTCTAGTCCTGCTCGATTAACAGCAGCTACTTCGTTGCAAGGAATGTCTAGGAAGAAGCCGATGTCACATTCCTGTAATGCCCAGTCCTTTGAGAGACGGTCATATGGGGGGTGACTGAAGACCCTCCATAGGATATTGTAAGGGGGGTCCATGCTTATGCCCATTGTGACGTGCCTTGAATCTGGCGCATTAAGATTGCTGTGCATTGTACCGGCTAGGACGTTGATGAATTGACGACCCTTCTCATAGGTTCCCACCGTCGCTATATCGCCACCCCCATACCGTGGATAGACATTTCCGGGTACATCTTTGCATAGGTCTGGGATCGAGAACTTCGTCTTACCAGTCTTTGTATCTACTCCGTATATGTCGCACAAAACTCCCTGTTCAAGTATAACATCGCCGCTAGCCCAGTATCTAGTTCCGTGATGACCGAAGCCTAGTGATGTAGAGAGGGCCGGTAGTCGCGCCCTTGCCTCTGTGACGTTTACGGTGTAGTCATGTGCCCATATCTGTTTGCCACTCTTGCCATCTACGGCATATATTCTGCCAAAGTTCGTTTTGATATAGACCACGCCATTCACCACGATTGGCGGGGCGGATGAGCCTTCGCTTAGGGAAAGAGATCTAATTATTGTCGGGGCTAGATCTTTGCTCCCTATTGGGAAGACCCACTTTATCTCCAGGTTCTGGACATTGTTCTTGTTGATCTGTGACTGCGGACTGTAGTTCCAAGCCCAGGTGTTGCCGTTAACGTTTTGCCAATCTTTATCATTGTTAGCTAGAGGTGCTGCATAAACTATTGTGGGTAGAAATGTACTAAATGATAGAATTATTAGTGCTGCTATTACATTTTTAGAGTTCTTATTATTATTCATAATAATCGTACAAGTAAATACAGTATAGATAATAAAGATATTTATGAGTATTAATATTATAACAATTGAGATACTCTATTGTAATATGTTAATCTAAATACTATTAAACATCTGATTATTTCAATAATAACGTCACATTTAGATGTTTTGAAAACTTATGATCTATCAAAAAAAAGCAAAGATATGCCGCGAGCAAAAAATTATAACTATTTACTAATGTCAAACCTGTGATTAATCAATCTTCATCAGATTCAACTTACAAATAATAATGGTATTCGCTTAAAACTTTAAACGGGCCCGGAGGGATTAACCCCTAGCTGGGTCTTCAAATAGGATTTTTGCGATAGTCGATTCCTTCTCAGAAGAACCACTGTTAAGACTGCTGCGATGACGGTAGCGCCTACTGCCTAAGCGTAGATTGACGGCTAATCAACTATGAAGATTGTAATTGGGGGTGCGTTTATTTTCAGGACTTCTCCAAGGACTCCACCATCTTTTTCCAGATATAGAAATAGGGCCCCCTCTATACGGTATGTGCTACCGAGGGAGAAGCGTTGGAAGCTCCCGCCAGGCCCAGAGTCTCCATTAACGTAAAAATCAATTCTACCACCACCAATTACTGCTAGACCTAGAACTGGATGGTTTATGCTGATTGTATATCTTTGAAATCCGCTGCGCATTGTTAAACCTTGATTAATACTGTTATATCCTAGGCGGAACGGATCATTAATATTTGGACTACTTACATTTAATTCCGATTCACCTAGGTAGGTAAGATTAAATCGCACATTGACAGGCTCTCCTAACCGATACACAATCTTGTCCAGAGATACCTGAAATAGGAAATTGTCCTGTCTCGCCTCTACCGTCACTGGCGCTTCGAAAACCTGTGATTTAGTAATTGTAGTTGTAGTGATGGTATTGCTCCCACCTTCACTTGCTCCGATTGAGTATCCTAGGTAAAATGCACCTCCTGCGACTAACGCTACGAGAAAACCAAATAAAGAATAACGCCAGATCCGTTCCAAGATATGCTATATTGGATGATACTCATAGAAAAAACATCCTGTCGCCCTTAGCATACCTGTTCATCACAAGAAAAGTGCTCATAGGGATTTAATCTGTAATAGGTTCTGAACTGTTGAAAGAACGAGAAATTTCTAAGTGTTTTTTACGTGTCAAGTTTAATTATCAGTTCCTGTATCTTTACCTTCGATTGAACGATAGGCGAATCGTACTAGTTGCTGCGATTATGACTATTCTTGTTGTGGTGACTGTTTACTATATGGGGCAGCCTTCGAGGCAGTTTGAAGAAGTTAAGACGATTCAGCAGGACAGCGGTGAGAGGTTCATCCGTGCCGAGGTGAGCAGGGATAATTTTCTCTTAGAAGCATTCACAGACAAGATGGATTACCATATAGATACGATAATCAAGTGCTTGAGAATAGAGAGTTGACTAATAGTTTAAACAGCGCAGAGCAAAGGATAAAGACAATCGAATCAATCTGCAAAGCTGCAAATCAAGCCTACCTCTCCAAAAGTTCGCCAGCGAACTAATAAATGCAGACAATAAACAAGAGACCCTAAATAGGCAGACTGACCTCGAATATCAAATAATCGCAATGAGAATACTGCATAAGGACACCTCAAAGGAATCGAGACATCTCAGTGAATCTGCACCTAAACTATATCCAGACCCAACCAGCCTCGACGCCATCTACGCCGCAATAGAGCGAATACTCGCCAAAAGAGGCTTCACAAAACAGTAACAAGTCGTCGGACGTCGCGATATTAAACACATAGATCCAAAGCGAGCGGCACGATTACTTTTAGAAATAGAGAATTTTTTGAACCAAAGCCCGGAGACTGGAGAACCTCTGACAACCCCCTGTGCAAGGGCTTACATTTTCTCAAGCGGTTAAGACCAGTCTGTTTACTCTAGTAAAACAGTCAGATCATCGGGGAAAAGGAAAAACAGGATTTTAATAAAAAAACAGCTTTATCTTCAAAAACAAAATTGTCACAAGTCCGGTATGAATATTCTGGACATTCATCTAAGGATTTGCTGCATTGCCAAAGTGGTAATTATTTATAGAGATAAGTCGTTTAATGTCTTGGTCTTTAGTTCACGTATCAATGTGAAATGAGTGTCTTCAGAGAGTATGAATTGTATTTCGGTTACAATAGCGGTAGCAGCTATTATGCAGTCTCCCCAAGGCAGCTTCTCATGATGCTTGTGGCGAAGTATTCCAGCCTGCTCACATACACGTGTATCCAGACCTATAATGTCGAGGCCTGACTCGACTATCTCGTGGAACCTTCGTTTCGCCTCTTCACCACCTACGCGCTTTGCTGCTTGAGCGTAGAATTCTGATAAGACTATAGTGGGTATAACTCCCCGGTTTCCAATCTTTCTACACCGGCGGAGCACCTCGCGCGTTCTAGACTGAACCGTCTTGTCAGATGAGAAGTAATGCAAAATGAAGAAGGTTGTATCTAGCACCAGGCGGAACTCTGGCACTATCTAAACGCCTCTTTACGCTCCTTTAAACAGTCCTTTAAAACCTCTTCAACATGTGCATACGTTGATAGTTTGCCCGCTGAATCAACAATATCGGGCAGAGGCTTAATCACCAGGCCCTCACCAGTCTCCTCAAACTCCACTGTAACGCCGCCCTCCAGCCTATACCTCTTCCTTA
>DATBXD010000146.1:0-7505 GCA_036514475.1 Nitrososphaerales archaeon | reverse complement strand
CATTTATCGAGTTTTATTGTTAGAACACTGTTAATATGCGTTAATGCTGAGTGAAATGATTCGAATTCATCAGGCTTTTTCCTAATAGCTGCTCTAATGCTTTCTCTGATGTTCCAGACTCCTAGGGGTATTTTGTAGCCTTGCTGAATTTCTCGGAAGATGATTGCTGATGCTTGTCTTCTATCGCGCTCCAGCCTTTCTGTTACGGCTAACCTTGCTGCATAGTAGCTTCCTCCAACTTTAGCGTAGCTATTTCTCCCTTGGAAAGGTTCGTAGTCGCTAATGATTACAGGTAATGTTCCAGTAGAGTTCCATATTGTTCCAGGGTGCCATGCTTCGAGTAATTCGAGTCTCCATTTCTCGGGTGAAAGAATGACTGTGAATAGATTGTCAAGGTTTCTGAAGCTGAATACTCTGTAATTGTCTATTGTATCGTTTTTCTTAATTTCTTCAAGAAGTGCTAAAGAAATGTTATTCTCAACTGCGGTGATGCTCCACCTTGTGGGTACTAGCTTTCTTTTCTTTCCAAGGCCAAACATTCCCATACTGAATGCTTTCTGGATGCGTGATATTGATACTCCTTGCGAGTAAAGATTCATAATACCTTCTCTTGATAAAAGGTCTTTGTCGTTGTATGCTTTCTCTATTCTCGTATCCACTCTGAAATTAGAGCTTTTAAAGTGTTTTATTGGGGCTGAAGGTCCAAATGGTTGCATTTCGGGGTTCAATGTGATTCTCGTGTTTGGTATCTTTGTAAGAGTGACTTCCGTGTCGATAGGTTGAGATGACATTGCTATCATTTGAAGATTCTCGACGAATAGTTCTTCAAGATTTGTCTTGAGAGCGTTTATTCTCTTTGTTCCTAACGTTAGTGAATGTCTGTAATTAATTATCTCATCAACGCTTTTTCCTATCCATCTTTCTGGTGTATCAAGTATTTCGGTGTTGTCGTAGTACTGCGGTACCATTGGTCCGATGTATATGTCTTGGTAACCTGAGGTTCCAACAAAAACTGATGGCGGTGTTGCGCCATCTATTTTTAATGTAATTCTACTTTTTTTATTTCTTAATCCTGCTTCAGTTTTTTCTATTAGATCACATTTGTTTCTTCCACACAAGTTCTTTCCAGATTTACAGTAGATGCAAATCGATGTTTTCAAATTTTCATTATTTGGCTTTTCAATTCTATTTATTGGACTATGTGATTGGGTTTTCAAACCACTTCCTATTGTTGAACTGCGATTCGAAATATCAAATAATGATTTGTAATTGTTATTATTTGATTTCATTAGATTTCAAATCTCAACAGGAAAAATCAGTTCATTTCCCCACTCTTCCCATGACTTGATGTATACTCCAATCTTGGAAAAACCTAGTATCCTCAACGTCAAATATCCATGTGCTGCTCTTTGTCCATGCTGGCAATAGGTGACTATCTCTTCTTCTGGTGTTATCCCTTTTTCATTGTAGAGATTGAAAAATGTTTCTCTGTCTTTGAATGTCCCATCAGGATTTATTGTTTTGTTCCATTCAATATTCAATGCTCCGGGGATGTGTCCTCCTCTTTTGGCTTTTCTGTTTTCTCCCAAGTATTCGGATCTAGATCTTACGTCGATTATCTTCAAATCTTTTGAATAAATTCTAGCCATTAATAGTTCCGAGGTGTATTTCACCTCGTCTCTAATTGTTGCTCTGTAGTCTGTGGCTTCATGCTTACTTTCTGTTATTTCTATAGGCCCATTGGTGTTTATCCAGTTCTCAAACCCTCCGTTTAATACGCGAACGTCTTTGTGATTGAAGTATTCAAAGAACCAGAATACGATTGCGGCATCTAAACAATCTGATTTGTCATATATAACAACTATATCTGAAGCTTTGACGCCCGCTTCATCTACTATTGTTTCAAACTCTGTCAAAACCTTGTTCTTATCATTTAATGAGTTTAGTTCTGCGAATCTTTTGTAATGAATATTGACTGACCCTGGGATGTGACCTTTGCAATAGTTCTGCTTGTCTCTGACGTCCAGTATTCTAACCTCTGAATTGCCAATCTTTCTTACTAACCCATCTTTTTCTTCAAGTTTAGTGCTATTATTTTCATCAACGGTATTTGTTTGGAATCTATTATCTTTGTTCATGGGAGTAACCATTACACTATTTGTAACAATCGGGATTTCAGCGAAAGCAATGGTGCCGATGTTTTCAACTCTCTTTATATATTGGTTTTGTCTTTAAATTAAATCGTTAAATACTATTGTATATACCTATGTAATATGCCCACTGCAATAATGTTGATAAATGCTGAACTAGGATCTGAAAGAGAGCTAATTGGCGATCTGAAGAAGATAGAACATGTCAAAGAGGTCTACGAGGTCTATGGTGTTTACGACATTGTTCTAAAAATTGAAGCCGACACTATGGATCGACTAAAAGATACTGCTTCAAGAAAAATTAGAAGCTTGAAGAATGTTAGATCAACTCTTACCATGATTGTTGTATAGAACTATCAATTTCCTCTTATTACAGAAAACTAATAAAGATAGGGCATCTCTTAACCTATGTTAAGGAGCTAGAATAGGACTATGAGTCTACGTACATCTGTGCTAAAAGTCTTGGAGGCCTACACTAGAGATGTGGGTAGAGGTGTTGCTAGAGTAGATTATGAGGCGATGGATGCTTTGGATGCTTCTACTGGAGATGTTATCGAGATTAGGGGTAAGAGGAAAACTGTTGCAAAGTGTCTTCCATTATATCCTTCAGATGAGGGGCGGGGAATAATACGTATAGACGGTTTGATTAGAAACAACTCAGGTGTCGCGATAGGTGATAGTGTAACTATTCGCAAGATTCGTGCTCAGCCGGCTGAAAAAATAGTTGTTGCTCCACTTGAGGCTATTCCACCTATAGATGAAAGGTATCTTGCTGATGCTCTTGACAGTATTCCAGTGGCGAAAGGGGACAATATTATGATTCCTTACTTCGGTGGTAGGTTAACTTTCCAAGTAATTAATGTTGCACCCGTTTCCGAAGCTGTTCTCGTTACTCAGAGAACTGTCTTTTCAATTGCTGAAAAAGGGGAAGTGATGCGCGGTGTTCCACAGGTAACTTACGAAGATATCGGTGGTTTAAAGGATGAGATTCAGAAAGTTCGTGAAATGATTGAGCTACCTCTGAGGCATCCTGAAATCTTTGAAAAACTAGGGGTTGAAGCTCCTAAAGGGATACTTCTCTTCGGTCCCCCAGGTACAGGTAAGACTCTTCTAGCTAAAGCGGTTGCGACAGAAAGCAGTGCTCATTTTATCAGTATTAGCGGTCCAGAAATAATGAGCAAGTTCTACGGTGAATCTGAAGCTAGGTTAAGAGATATTTTCAAGGAGGCTAGAGAAAAGGCTCCATCTATTATTTTCATAGATGAGATAGACTCCATTGCACCAAAACGTGAGGAAGTCACTGGTGAAGTTGAACGTAGGGTCGTGAGTCAGCTACTGTCTCTTATGGATGGTCTTGAGGCACGAGGGAAAGTCATCGTCATAGCAGCTACTAACAGGCCTAACGCAATTGATCCTGCTTTGAGAAGACCCGGTCGTTTCGATAGGGAAATTGAGATTAGTGTTTCAGATAAACGTGGTCGACTAGAGATTCTTCAGATACACACTCGAAACATGCCTTTGGTTAACGATGTTGATATTGAGAAGTTAGCTTCCAAGACACATGGATTCGTAGGTGCTGATCTTGAGGGTCTTTGCAAGGAAGCGGCTATGAAGACTCTTCGAAGAGTTCTTCCTGAGATGAAGATCGAAGACAGTAAGTTGCAATCTGAGTTTCTAAATAAGCTTGAGGTCACAATGGCGGATTTTGAAAATGCGTTGAAAGATGTTATGCCCTCTGCTATGAGGGAAGTGTATTTGGAGACTCCGGATGTGAAGTGGAGCGATATTGGCGGCCTTGAGGCTGTAAAGAAGGATCTGCAAGAAGCTGTGGAATGGCCTTTGAAATATCCTGATATCTACGCGACAATAGGTTATAGCATGCCTAAAGGCGTTATGTTACATGGTCCTTCAGGTACCGGTAAGACTCTTCTCGCAAAAGCTGTAGCTACCGAGACTGAAGCTAATTTCATAAGTGTCCGTGGCCCCGAGCTTCTATCTAAATGGGTCGGTGAATCTGAGCGAGGTGTTAGAGAGGTTTTCAGACGGGCTCGACAAGCAGCTCCTTGCATAATCTTCTTTGACGAGATTGATTATTTAGCTCCTATAAGGGGTATTGGTGGCGATAGCATGGTTACTGAAAGGGTCGTCAGCCAGCTTCTCACTGAGCTTGACGGTATTCAAGCTCTTTCAGGAGTTGTTGTATTGGCTGCATCCAATAGGATTGATATGGTTGATCCATCTTTACTAAGAGCTGGAAGATTCGACAAAATCATCTTCATTGCACCGCCTGATAGAGACTCACGTGAAAAGATTCTAAAAATATACTCTAAGAATAAACTGCTCTCTGCCGATGTTGACATGGGTAGGATAGCTGATCTGACAGATGGTTTTAGCGGAGCGGATTTAGCTGCTGTAGTTAACACTGCTGTTAGTATAGTCCTTCAGAACTATGTAGGGAAATATCCTGAACCTCAAGAAGCAATGAAACATGTCGCTGAGGCCATCACTTCAGCAAAACATTTCGAAGAAGCAATCCGCAAAGTCAAATCTTCTAGAGAAAGCAAGCCGCTAGAGAAACATGCAGTTCCATACTACCGTTAAATTGTTGAGTATCTTTACAACTCCTCTAAATTAGAGTGAGAACGAATGGAAACACAAGACTAACTTCCTAAAATGCACTCTAGTGTAATGATCTTAAGATATTAGCTTGGCGTGAATGAGTAGAGTTAGTCGAGTTCTGGCCGAATCATTTCCAGATATCGAGCTAGGATCTTACTTCTAACATCTGCAAGCTCTTTTGTGGTAGATTCAAATATGCCGTGCACTACTAAGCTGTTCTCCTTTTGGTACAATCCAATACCTATTATTTTATGGCCCTCAGCTTCAATTGCATGAGCCATATTCTCGATTAGCTTACCATTAGAACGTGTTAAGTCACTCTTTACATACGCTACCACCTCATCGATAAGCGTTTCACCATAGATGAGCGTAGGGTTGTTGAATAACATGAAATTAGGAATCTTCATTAATCGACCTGTCTGAACACTTGGGAGTCTCTCACCATCCCCCACCTCCATTAAAGTTGTTCTCAACCAACCGATGTTCCTTACGTCGCCTTTTACAATCGGAGAAGTCAATATCTTTACTCTTCCTCCATTCTTGATCAGCTTACCTCGTCTGATAATCAAACCAGCCATCAAACTAGCGATATAATCTTTGAAGGCCAGAGAAAAGCCCATTGTACCGAGCAATGTCGCAATTAGGCTTATGGTGATAGTCGTTTCAATAGAACCATCAATTGCCAAATTTCAATACCTCACAGCCTTCTTGTATCTCAGTTACAGTAACCTTCTCTTGGGTATTTTCAACTCAACATTAGCTTCGCTAGGAATAAACATGTTCAAGCATTCCATTTTCAGAGTATAGTATTTCAACGAAGCCATTGGCTTAATCCAACTAGGAACTACCAAATTAAAATATATTTTATAAGGATATCGAACTAGCTCAGAAACATTTAACGTAATAGTATTGTTGACCGATATTTCCCGTATCACTTGCAGCGTGGGTTTCTCTGTGTTTCTATTTGTAGTATGGATTGTTTACTGTCAAAATAGAAGTGGTTACTTTAATAGATGCTTTGACTAAAACGGTTTGTGGTGACTTGATATGAATAATAGAGTTGCGGTTTCAGCATTAATAATATTCGCTCTATTGGCTGCAAGCTTAACTGCTATAGTTCAATCGAGCCTCATTGGAAATAACTTAACGACTGAGCAATCAGTATCGACAGTCACTGTGACATCTACCACTACACAGCTGTCATCAACGATCATAACACCCACAACCACGATCACATCGACAACAATGTTGACGAGTAATTTCGTCTCAACAACTACGACTACATCAACTATCACTACTACCGTTACATCCACGGTAAATGTGTCATCTACGCCAAAGACCGCACAGATATTTTTGATATCGATACAAGGTGGCAAAGCTGCGTCTTGGAGCAAGACTCGTCTTTCAATACTTGTCACTAGGGATACGACTTCGGCTGAATCGCCTGGCCTTCAAACTGATGTCGCAGTTACTGGAGCGATAGATCAATGGAGAAGATCAATTGCGCAGTTCACTAAAAGCAATATTGAATACGCTTATTTGAACCGCCTAATTTTCACTGTCTATATTCAGGGTGTGAACGCTACGGCACTGAGAGGGAATCCGGATATAATGATATTATTCGCTGATACGTTGCCATCTCTTCTCGGAGAAACGAAGTTATTCATCACGAATACGCTAATGATTGCTAGTGCTAACAGTACGGTTACGGTAAAAGGTCAAAGCACATTGGGGTTACAGAATATCTTAACTCACGAGCTAGGGCACGCGTTTGGATTAAATCACGCCAGCGTTGAAACCGATGTTATGTACGGGGAACGGGAGACGCAGGTGGTCAACGAAGAGCATCTCTGTCCCTCAACACTCGACCTCTATGCGTTAGCATTAATCTACTCATGGATCCCAATTGGAAACTATAGTCCTTATGGTGCAACTTCAGTTACTTTGCCGCAGAACATTGGTTATCAGAATGTAGCATGTGTCCCTTAACCATTCGGTTTGTTGAGTTCCGTGAAATGTTTATTTTAATGATGTTTATGTCTTCTCGAAGATAGGTTTGTCATATCTATTCGGGTACCGTGGAGCCTCTCTTCTACTGCTTCAGAAGGTGGGAGCCTCCATAGGTGATATTATTGATTTGAAGACAACAGACTCGTCGATCAAAGGTTCCTTGATTCCACGTTACGAGCATTCTGACGATAAACATATTGTAGTTAAGTTGGATAATGGTTACAATATTGGTGTAAAACTCGACAGTATTCGAGAGATAAAACTAGTGTCCAAGTGCGGTCCACCCGCTTTTAAACAGCCTCCGCTTCCCCAAGTCGATGATTCTCTACCAGTAGTAGCTATTATAGGAACTGGTGGAACCATAGCTAGTAGGATTGACTATAGAACAGGTGGTGTTCATCCTCAATTCTCAGCTCAGGATCTTTACGCGGTAGTACCTGAAATTGCCAAGTATGCGCAAATACGCGCAGTGCCATTGTTTAATGTCTATAGTGAACATGTTAATGCTGGTCATTGGACTAAAATATCTGAGAAAATCATTGAGATATTGCCTTCTGGAGTTGACGGTGTTGTCGTTGCGCACGGGACTGATACGATGGCTTACACCTCTGCGGCTTTGAGTTTTGCTCTTTCAGGTGTTGGTGTACCAGTCGTTATGGTCGGTTCTCAGCGATCCACTGACAGGCCGTCTTCAGATGCAGCTCTTAATCTGGTGGGTGCTGTCGT
>DATBXD010000145.1:0-7775 GCA_036514475.1 Nitrososphaerales archaeon | reverse complement strand
GATATGGTTATTGAGGAAAGAGGTGTTCCACGAGAGCAACAGAAGCTACATGTTGGTGACCTCCCCGTTATGGTCAAATCAAAGCAATGCACGCTAAATAGACTAACAGATGATCAGCTTCTCGAATCAGTTGAGGATGTGAGAGATGCAGGAGGTTATTTTATTGTAAATGGCTCTGAAAGGGTTATTGTTGGTATTGAAGACCTGTCGCCAAATAAAGTGTTGGTTGCCGAAGAGAAATCAGGTGCAACTACGACATTCAAGGCGAAAATATATTCATCGATTGTTGGTTACAGATCTAAACTGGAAATATCTCTAAAGCAAGATGGGGGATTATATGTTAAACTGCCAAGTTCCCCTGTCGATCTTCCATTCGTTACGATTATGAGAGCCTTGGGTCTCGAGACCGATAAGGAAATTGCAGATTCAGTGTCACTCAAGCGAAGTATTCAAGATATGCTTGAAGTGTCTTTTGAAAAAGCAACTGAAACATCAACATCTACAGAGGCTAAGATGTATATTGGAAACAGAGTTGCACACGGGATGCTTGATGAATTCAGACTTAGAAAAGCAGAATCAATTCTAGATTGGAGCTTACTCCCGCATCTTGGAAAGAATATTGCAAACCGATTTGACAAATCGTCTTTCATTGGAGATGCAGCCTGCAAGCTGATAGAGTTCAAAATGGGTTTGGTTAAACCGGATGATAAGGATCATTATGGCAATAAAATGATAAAGTTTGCAGGTCAGATGATTGCGGATCTTTTCAGGACTGCCTTCAGGAATATGATTAGAGATATGAAGTACCAGTTGGAAAGAAGTGGACAACGACGTGGTATCAATGTTGTTGGAGCTTCTATCAGGCCTGGAATAATTACTGATAAACTGAATAATGCAATAGCGACTGGAAATTGGGGGAAAGGTAAGGTCGGGGTTACGCAACTTCTTGATAGGACTAATTATCTTTCAACAACGAGTCACCTTAGACGAATACAATCTCCATTGAGTAGAAGTCAACCTAACTTTGAGGCGCGGGACCTTCACGCAACTCATTTCGGACGAATATGCCCAACTGAAACTCCAGAAGGGTCAAACTGCGGTCTAGTGAAAAATCTCGCTCTTTCAGCAATAATCTCCGTAAGCGTTCCGTCAATAGACGTTGTCGAAAAGCTTACATCTTTAGGCGTATTGGCAATACGTGAAAAACGTAAAGAACGATCACCTGAAGAATGTAAGGTATTTGTTGATGGTTGGCTCATTGGATACCATGAAGATGGAGAATATCTTGTAAACGAATTTAGAAAGCTAAGAAGAAGAGCAGGTATCCACTCACACGTAGGAATTGCTTTCTTTAAACAAAAAAACCGTGATGCATCGAGTAGAGTTTATGTTTCCACCGGTGCTGGAAGGGTTCTTCGTCCACTCATAGTTATACAGAATGGAAAACCTTTACTTACTCCCTCAATGATAGACAAGGTGGCAGCAGGTCAAAAGAGCTGGCGCGACCTAATATTAGATGGTGTAATAGATCTAATAGACGCAAATGAAGAGGAAAATGCATATGTTGCTATTGACTTCAATTCTCTAAACAATGAACACACCTATCTGGAGCTTTTCACACCATCGATAATGGGTGTAGCCGGATCTGTAATACCCTATCCTGAACACAATCAATCTCCACGTAATACTTATGAGTCAGCCATGGCTAAACAATCATTAGGTTTTTCAACGCCAACTTTTCACGTCGATACATTTGTAAGAGAACACTTGTTAGTTTATCCGCAATCTCCACTTGTTTCAACGCGCCTAAACAACCTTCTTAATCTGGATCTAAGACCAACTGGACAGAACTGCGTTGTCGCTGTGCTTTCATATGAAGGATACAACATAGAAGACGCGATTATCTTAAACAAATCCTCTGTAGAAAGAGGTTTAGCAAGGTCTTTCTTCTATAGAATGTACGAAGGAGAATCGAAGCAATACCCAGGTGGGATGAGAGACATTTTTGAGATACCTAAATCTGAGGATAATGTTCGCGGTTACCGTGGCGATAAATACTACCGTTTACTTGAATCTGATGGCATAATTGCACATGAATCTGTAGTCAGTGGTGGTGATGTCATCATAGGTAAAACGAGCCCACCCCGATTCATGGAAGAATATCGTGAATTTGAAACAAAGGGCCCTAATCGCAGAGATACATCTTCGTCAGTAAGACCTTCAGAATCAGGTGTGGTCGACTCCGTTTTCATGACTGAGAGTGTTGAGGGTGGAAGGATGTATAAGGTTCGCGTTAGAGATATGCGTGTACCCGAGATTGGAGACAAATTTGCTTCTCGTCACGGTCAGAAGGGGGTTATCGGTCTAGTCGTAAACCAAGAAGACATGCCTTACACGTCAGAAGGTGTGGTGCCAGACATAATAATTAATCCTCATGCTTTCCCATCACGTATGACAGTTGGTCAATTCGTGGAATCTCTAGCGGGAAAAGCCGCCGCGGTTAGAGGACGACCAGTAGATGGAACAGCATTCGTAGGTGAAGATGTACCTTCTTTAAGAGACGAACTCGTTAAGCGTGGATATGAGCCTACAGGAAGAGAAGTGATGTACGACGGGACGACTGGAAAAAGGTTCATGGTTGACGTCTTTATCGGATTGGTATATTATCAAAAGCTTCATCACATGGTTGTGGACAAAATCCACGCGCGGGCTAGAGGTCAAGTTCAGATGTTGACTAAGCAACCAACAGAAGGTCGAGCTAGAGGAGGTGGTCTCAGATTCGGAGAGATGGAGCGAGATTGCTTAATTGCATATGGCGCATCCATGGTTCTCAAAGACCGATTGCTTGACGAAGCTGATAGATGCGAGATACATATCTGTGAGAAATGTGGCTTGATAGCTTATTATGATGCGAAACAGCATCGGTACCTTTGTCGGGTTTGTGGAGAGCCTTCCAAGATATCTACGGTAGTTATAGCATATGCGTTCAAACTATTGCTCCAAGAAATGATGAGTCTTAACATAGTACCTAGAATTGCGGTAAAGGCAAAAGTGTGATTAGGTGACTAGTGGAAATGATTTTCGAAGAACCAGTTAAAGCAGTTAGTGAGATATCATTCGCACTCTTCTCTCCTAGTGAGATTAGGAAATACTCTGTTGTGGAAATAACAGCCCCTGAAACGTATGATGAAGATGGGCTAACAGTTCAAGGAGGTTTGATGGACGGTCGACTAGGAACACTTGAACCAGGTCAGAAATGTGGAACTTGTGGTAATACTGCGACACGATGTCCAGGTCATTTTGGCCATGTTGAACTTGCGGAAGCAGTTCTTCATATTGCATTTGTTAATAATATACACAAGCTTCTGATATCTATATGCCGCGCCTGCGGGCGTCTGCGTCTACCTGACGAAGAGCTAGATAAATACCGTGAGAAATTAAGTTCTCAAAATGCGTTCAATCCGAACCTTGCAGAAGATATTGCCAAAGAAATTATTCTAAAATGCAAGAAAATAAAGATTTGTCCACACTGCAACAAAGGCCAATATGATATCGAGTTTACAAAACCTACGGTCTTTCATGAAATCACTGAAGATGGAGGCGCTACTCGACTCTTGCCGGTCGCTATCCGTGAGAGACTCGAAAGGGTGATTGATTCAGATCTTCGTCTACTTAGGTACGAAACAACTTCGACTCGACCAGAGTGGTTTGTTCTTCAAGTGTTACCTGTACCGCCAGTTGCGGTAAGACCCTCTATCACTCTTGAGTCTGGGATTAGGTCTGAAGATGACCTCACTCATAAGATAGTTGATATTTTAAGAGTCAACCAGCGTTTGAGGGAAAGTAAAGAATCTGGAACACCTCCACTAATAGTGCAAGACCTCGTAGATCTGCTTCAATACCACGTTACAACGTATTTTGACAATGAAGTTTCAGGCATACCGCAAGCTCATCACAGATCTGGAAGACCATTGAAAACTCTTAGTCAAAGATTGAAAGGAAAAGAAGGAAGGTTTAGAGGGAGTCTTTCTGGGAAAAGAGTTGATTTCTCAAGTAGAACTGTTATCTCGCCTGACCCTAGCTTGGATATTTCAGAAGTAGGAATACCATTTGAAGTTGCTAAAAAGCTTACCATTTCTGAGAGAGTATCTCCATGGAATATTGAGATGCTAAAGAAAATGGTGCTAAATGGGCCCTTCACTCATCCAGGTGCCAATTATATCATTAGACAAGATGGTGTCAAGATTAGGCTTGATTATGTGACTGATAGACAAACGATAGCGGATTCATTAACTTCGGGCATAATTGTTGAAAGGCATCTCATGGACGGCGACATAGCGATGTTCAACAGACAGCCATCACTACACCGAATGTCAATTATGGCACACTTCATAAAAGTCTTACCCTATAGAACATTTAGACTTCACCCAGCCGTCTGTCCTCCCTACAACGCAGACTTCGATGGGGATGAAATGAACTTGCACATTCCTCAAAGTGCAGAGGCAAGGTCTGAAGCTCTAACGTTGATGAAAGTTCAAGATCAGATACTTTCCCCCAGATACGGTGGTCCAATAATAGGTGCCATACGCGATTTCATTACGGCTGCATACCTTCTGACAAAAGATGACACACAAATACCGAAGGATGTGTTCGCGAATTTGGCTTTGGCAGCAGGATACGTTGGAGCTCTACCTGAACCAGATGTTAAGAAACCTATAGAACTATATTCAGGTCGTCAGGTGTTCTCACTTTGTATTCCTAAAAACCTTAACTACATTATGCAGTCAAAATGGGGCCAAAGTAAGAGAGGCCAAGCAGATAGAGATGTTGTGATTAAGAATGGCGAACTTATGAAAGGAGTTATAGACAGAGCAGCTATAGGTGCGGAAGAACCAGATAGTATTCTTCACCGCATTGCCAAGGATTATGGTACAGACCATGCAAGATCGTTTCTAAATTCAATACTTTCAATGTTAAAGCTATTCATTACTCGATATGGGTTTTCATATGGTCTTAATGAGCTAGACCTTGACGAAGAAGCCCGAAACAACATTACCAAAGAACTTGATAGTGCTTACACTATCGTTAAAGATTTAATATCGCAATACAATGAAGGAAAACTTCCTTTGACAAGAGGATTATCTGCAGAAGATATTCTCGAAGTCAGTATAGTCACGGAATTGGCAAGGGCTCGAGATAAAGCAGGAAGAATAGCTGATAGAAGTTTTCCATCTAGTAATTCAGGGGTAATAATGGCTCGAACAGGGGCTAGAGGGTCAAGCTTAAACCTAGGCCAAATGACCGCTGCACTCGGTCAGCAATCAGTTCGAGGAAAAAGAATACAAAACGGATACCACGAGCGCGCATCATCACACTTCAAATGGGGTGACAAATCACCTGACTCGAAGGGATTCGTCAAGTCAAACTACAGAGATGGTCTTAATCCCACAGAGTTCTTCTTTCACGCAATGGGTGGCCGGGAAGGCTTGGTTGATACTGCAGTTAGAACACAGCAAAGCGGATACATGCAACGACGTCTAGTTAACGCATTGGAACATATCAAAGTTGAATATGACTTGACTGTCAGGGACCCCGATGGAAACATAATTCAATTCCTATATGGTGAGGATGGAGTTGACCCTGCAAAAAGTGACCACGGAAAAGCGGTTAATATTCAACGATTGGTTGATACGACGATACTTATGGAAGGTGAATCAAAAGAAGTAGTGGATGTAAACTCCTTCCTTAAGAAGCATAAAGATGAGTTTACACCAAAAATGTATCAAACATTGAACGACACATTGCAAGATGCTAATCTATCCAAGGATTCAGTCAAGAAGATCATATCACAAACAATTGATTTGCTACTAAAGGCAACAGTTGAGCCTGGAGAGGCAAGTGGGATAATTGCTGCACAATCAATAGGTGAACCAGGTACACAGATGACTCTTCGAACTTTTCACTTCGCCGGAATCAAAGAGCGGGATGTTACGTTGGGTTTGCCAAGATTGATTGAGATAGTAGACGCTAGAAAACAGCCTGCAACACCTTCTATGAACGTTTACTTGGATGAAAAGAATAGGTCTTCAAGAGAAAAGGCTCTAGAAGTAGCCAGTGAGGTTTTATTTACCAAAGTAGTGGATTTGGTTGATGAGTCGATAATCGATCTGAACACTGGAATTAGCATTATTCTAAGTAAGGAGAAGCTTGCGGAACGAAAATCTTCTCCTGATGAAGTTGCATTAGTAGTGAAGGGACCTAAGCGAAAGGTCTCTGTTGATTCAAAACAAAAGACAGTAGTTGTGTCTGTTGAAGGTGCAGATCTGGCGTCGCTTTTTGCTTTACGCACTAAGCTCTTGAATATTCGTGTTAAAGGAATACCAGGCATTCCGAGAATTACAGTGGTTAAAGAGAATGAAGAGTGGTTCATACAGACTACTGGTTCTAATCTCGCAAAAACATTAAGAATAGATGGTGTCGATGTAAGTCGAACAACCACGAACGTCGTTTTTGAAATAGCTACAGCCCTAGGGATTGAGGCTGCTAGAACGGCAATCGTTAACGAAATGATTAGCACACTTGAAGAGCAAGGTCTAGAAGTTGATATTCGTCACATACTTCTGGTTGCAGACTTGATGACATCGAAAGGGCATGTTCAACAGATAGGTCGACACGGAATAGCTGGTAAGAAAGCAAGTGTTCTTGCAAGAGCAGCCTTCGAAATAACTGTCCCTACGCTGGCTGACGCAGCTATAAGAGGGGAAGTAGATGGTTTGAAAGGAGTGACTGAAAACGTTATAGTAGGCTTACCTATACCTCTTGGAACTGGAATGATCGATTTGTTCATGGAGAGTTAATTAGAATGGTCGAATTAGATGAAAAACTACTCGAACGAGCCCTGAAGAGCGTTGCTAAGACCGGAAAATACTCTTTAGGATTAAGAGAGACAATGAAATCGCTAAAAGGGGTTAAGCTCCTAGTCTACTCAAACTCGCTCGATAAAGAGGATGTTTCTAGGATTGAGAAAGCGTGTAGCGAGCTATCGGTTCCGACAATTAGATACCCAAAGACCTCCGTATCTCTAGGGAGAATATGCGATAGACCTTTCAAGGTCTCAGTTATGTCGGTGAAAGTGCCTGGTGACGTGGACATTTCGCCTCTAATCGACAAGTAGGTATAATACTCTCACCACTATTAGGTAACCCCGTGTTGGGATTAAATTATGCTTGACAAAATAAAACTAACCTCAGATGAACTGGGTCTAATGTCCCTATTTCAAAATGTGAGTGGTGCAACAGCCCGCGACTGTATAATCGATGGGAAGATGGACCGAGTTATCTTCGTGGTTAATAAGAATGAAATGGGGCTTGCAATAGGAAAGGGAGGGATGTCTATCAAGAATCTTCAGGATATGGTTGGAAAACCAGTTGAACTAGTCGAGTACTCGGATGTACCTACCGAATTGATATCAAATGCGCTTAATGCGAAGTTTATTTCAGATATCCGAATCACAGAAAAGCTTGATGGCGATAAGATGGCTGTAGTAGTTGTTAGTGATCAGAGAAGAAAGGGCGCAGTGGTTGGTAGAGATGGGAGGAATGCTGAGAAGGCGCGGCTGCTTGCGAAAAGGTATTTCCAGATTTCAAGTATTCATATTGTTGCTCCTATGTAGTATGAGTAACCGCGTACTTATTAAGCACTAGATTTATGAGGCTTGTGAACGACTTGGGAAAGAAATCTCCGACCGGTGAATTTGCAGCGAGGCAGATGAAAAG
>DATBXD010000144.1:0-3040 GCA_036514475.1 Nitrososphaerales archaeon | reverse complement strand
GTATAACTTTACTATGTTTTATCCAGTCCATGTTAACTTCTTTAATCATTCCCTCCTTTTCTTTTACTATGCAAAAATCACATTTTCTTATACATCCTCTTGATGTGAATCCAATAGAGTAATTTAATTTAAATTTCTCGTAATCAGGGGTTAGGATTTCAATTTCATCAGGTAGATCTTGTTCTAAATTAATCCCGCTTCCACCTGTGAAAATCTTGCTTCCAAACCAACTATCTATTTCAAAACTAGATAAGTCAATAAATGTAACATCATATCCTTTGGACTTGTAAAATGTTGATAGTTTCATAAGAGCGAGATTCGGCATTACACCGTCTATCTGTATTAACCCTATTTTTTTCAATTACTAAAACCATAACCTTTTATTTATATATGACCATCTTTCTCTACTTGTAGTGCTCCAAGAGATTTCAATCTTGGATATGCTAGTAATTGACAGTTAACGCAAGCCCAACACTCTCTTGCGTTAGTAGTTTTCCCACTGGTAAGTTTAAACATCACGCTAGGTGCTAATGGTGTTCCGCAGTTAGGACAAGGACGAGTCTTCATTTAAATGAAACCTTCTTTACAATAATCACCAGGAACTTGATTCTGACTCATTTTCTCACCCTAAGTTTTGTATCATTCACACAGCAGAAGCAGTCGCAATCTTCATCGTTGCCACAAACAGAACAAATTAGAACATCATTATCATCTTCCCAATCATAATTCTCTAAATCTTGACCCCAACTCATCTCTTTTCACTCTATTTTCCCAAAGGTGTTTTTCCTATTTCTGGTTCTAAAACAGAACTATTAAGTTCATTTAGAATATTATCTAATCTACCTATACAAGAGACACAAAACACTCTCCAATCTCTATGTTCTCTAGATAGTCCACGACCATAATTGTAACTGTATTTCTTCACATATCGTTCTGCTTCCTCTCTAGTTAGGAAAACACCTTCGGTATTATCAAATACAACATGCCCGAAATCTTTCTCAATAAGTTGATCATCTGTCAAATATTCTCCTGTTTCAATATCTATGATACCATCTGTATCATAATTAACATTATTATCAAAAAGAACCTCATCGTTTAATTCTACTCTTCCTTTTTGAAGTAGAAATATAGGACTACGTTGTAATTCTTCCCTTTGTATATCTTTTCTAGTTTTTGAAACTTCTTTATTCATTTTCTCACTTTCGCCTGTATTTTATGAATAGGTTTGTGTCTGTTGTGGTTTCTGCGATGTATTTTCCGCAGACGTTGCATTTTCGGTAGGTTTTGGGGATTTCGTAGCCACAATCTGGGTTAGGGCATTTCTTCATTTCTGGGTTTGGTGGTGTTCTAGTCAGGTGTCCTTCTTGGAAAACCATTTTTAATCACTCTAAATCTCTTCGTCTAATATTTAGGATTAAATCAACCATTCGTTCAGATGAATATTTTTTAAATTCTTCTGGCTTGGAGATTGCGAACCCTATTGCGTATGAAGTGAAGCGTGAAAGTATTTTTGATTCATAGGTGTCTATATAGTTATCAGACATGAATGAGGCGTTTAATGGTAGTTTCCAAGCGTCGTATTCTTTGGCGAGAAGTTTTAACATTCTAAATATATGGTCTTCGCTGAAGTCGGGTAGTTCTTCTTGTTCTATGTCGAAGTAGTGCATATATTGTTGTTTTGAGGTTATTAGTTCTCCATGTTTTAAAATGTGTTGGAATGCTTCATATTCGTTTGTGAACTCTTGTTTGTCTTGTTTGCAGACATATTTCTTTACTCTATAAGATTTATGAGTCATTCATTCACACCTTTGTGTCTAGTTGGTTTCGCTTCCACATCATGATTGTGAGGTTGATGAGGTCTATTAGCTCGTGCTGTTCTTCGTCAACTCTGTTTCGCCTGGATGCTTGTCGCCACTCTAGGAACTCTTCACATACCCTTTGCTCCAAGAACTCCTTGTCGCATGTCTTCCAACTGTCACGCTTCCTAGTAACATGGTTCTGAAGAGTTATCAAGCAATAATCTGTGACTTCAGCGAAGATCTGTTTGAACTCAGCGAGAATATCTTGTTCACTCATATTTTTCACTTTTATATTCATGCCCAACATGGCATAAACACTTACAATTCTTACTTTTACATCTTTTATGGTCACAACCAAAAAGATAGTGACCTACACGCATTCATTCACACCTTTAATATTTTGTTCTGTCATTGAATTTTGTTTTGTGATTGTTTGTAGATTTTTCTCGCATTTGTTACAAACTATTATCCATCCTTCAAATCCTATTCCGTCTTCTCTTAGCTTCCAAAGTGTTTTCATATCTTTTGTGCTTCTTTCGTCACTTGAAATGTAACAAGATTTATCTGAATGTTGACCGCATAAATCACACTTCATTCATTCACACCTTTGGAAACTCCTTCTTGTATTACTTTGAGCAATACTTCCTTACCTATTAGAGAGGCATAGAAGCTGAACTTCTCAGGCGTGTAACGCCTAACTGTTGTCATCATGTGGAAGTCTTGCACTAGGTAAAGAGTGATTAAATCACCCTTGGGGAGCTTGTAGGTTTGGAACACATTATCTATCCCCCGCTCAGTATAAGTAGTATCATACTGAATAAAACTAGGTGTTAATGATTCAAATGTTGTGAACCATGCTGCGACAAGAGTAAATGGTCTATTTAGGTCAAAACCCCGCATTTTGAGGTAGTAGTGACTAAACTTTATCGTGTAGAGTTCCTTACTCATGTTGTTTTCGCCTGTTTAGATAGTTTTGAATACTTCAGTATTTTGCTGATGTATATTTCTCGCATATTACTCACTTTCCTTGGGCTTTCCCATCTTTCCATATTAGTTTTGTCTGGGGGTTTGCAGGAGGAGAACTCCCAGATGATGTATAACCTGGGTTTTGGTCAGGATGATTATTATGATTGTTCTCCCCAGTCTGCCCCTCATTAACAATCTTGAATTTCTTCTCTGTGAGGTATTGTTTAATCATCTCTGTCGCGATCTTCTCCGGGATAATTGTACGTAGAGCGTTT
>DATBXD010000143.1:0-2573 GCA_036514475.1 Nitrososphaerales archaeon | reverse complement strand
CTTGTAACATTTAGAGTGATTTTCTTTAAGCTCTTGGTTAGAATAGTAATATTATTCCATCCGGCTGTCGAGTTCTTCCCTATAATTACACTACTTGCTCCTAATGCATGCCCACGGTCATCGTCGTCATCATCGTCAGATTCATCTTTATCGTGAGATTTCCGTTCAGCAGCAATGATTAACCCATAATTGTGTCCGCGACCTGAAGATAACGCGGTTGAAATCCCGTCCTCGTCGTCGTCATCTTCATCTTGTGCTTGACCTATTTGTCGATTTTCATTTTCACCGACTCCGTTTTTCTTCTCAAGGCCTAACGCCATTTGTTTTGAGGAATTAGACTTCTTCTGATTTCGATCTTGTGACGATTGGGCGTATGATTGCTGCACCGCCGCCAAAATTGAAAAGCTTAGGATAACTATCAGCGCTAGAGATGCGCTTACTCTTAATGTCTTGTTTCTATTCAACGATTTATTCACTGCCATCTCTATGGGGAAGGGGGTGGATAAGGAACCCTGTGGAACAATTTGGAACACTTGTTCCAATTGATTTTACAAAGAAACCCGGCAATTAATCGAGTGGGAAAGATATCATTAGTACTGGTTGGTAATATCTAATATGGTGATGAAACATTTGGTTGCCAAGGTTGAATCCTAAAGTAGATGAACAAGTAACATCTCTATTCAATAATGTTTTATTACGCTTCAATATTAGTTTGAATATATGGTGCGACTCCGTGTTTACTTCTATGTTATTTGTGCTGTAGCTATAATTTTACTATTAATCGCATCTTTACTGTCTGGAACTAAAGTAGTTGTTGAGATATCTGGGGTGAAAATTTATGTTGAAGTCGCAGATAATCAAGTGAAAAAGTATGAAGGGCTTATGTTTAGAGATAATTTGGGTCAAAACGATGGGATGATATTTCCTTTTTCAGAGAATGGGAAATATTCTTTTTGGATGAGCAACGTAAAGCTGCCTCTAGATCTCATTTGGATTAATGATGAGAAAACTGTGGTAGACATAACTGAGAACGCTCAACCATGCAAGGTAGACTGTCCATACATAACATCAAGAGAACCTGCAAAATATGTAGTTGAGGTTAACGGGGGTTTCGCTAATAGAAATGGAATAAGAATTGGCGATAAAGCATCTTTCGAATTAAAATAAAGTTCAATAAAGAACTATTTTGAATCTATACGTTCAGGATTTGAGTATACGTCCATTTTATTAGATGAAGCATAGGCAATGAGCGTAACTCGTGTTTTTTCTGCTGCAATTATTCCTGAGTAGATAGGTCCTCTCATGGAAACTGACACAGGTATGTTTAGCCGAGCAGCTTTCAATATTATATTTGCAGGTTGGCGCCCAGAAGTTACTATCACGCTGTGAGAAAAATCAATATTATCTTTAGCACTGGCCCCAATAACCTTATCGACTGCACAATGTCTGCTAACATCTAGAATGTAATGTTTTAACACCGTGTTTTCAAAAAGTGCTGCTGAATGAATTCCTCCAGTTTGATCAGAATGCTTCTTCATGTTGAATTCCTTTACGATTTTCACCAATTCTGACATTGATATTTTAAAATCTGTATCAACCTGCTTTAGATTATCAACGTTATTTAGAGCTAGATAATGATCTACTGAAACGCATTCACTAGAAATATATGTTCTATCTTTTTTTGTTGCTCGTTTGCTAATGTCGATATCTGCTTTTACTTCAATTTCTATTCCATCAATTGATACTTTTTTTATCTGTTCAATACTGTCTACAATACCTTCGTCAAGTAGATATCCGATAGCGAGTTCACTAAGATGAGTCGGAGTGCATAGTAATGTGATTAGATCTGATTTGTTAACTTTCAGGCGAATTGGGACTTCAAGAGATACATTGCTTTCGACTCTGCGTGGATTGTCTTCATTCAAGAAGAACCTTAAATGTCGAACCTGCTTGAAAGACATCTGTATATCCTCATCTATTTTTGAATTAGGTTTATTCACTCCTTTTCTAATGTAGAATATGTATCTTGTTTTGTTATCTTCGATTTTTAGAACTTCGTTACCCGTTCTTTTCGCCCAACTTGCGATATCGGTTTTGACTGTAGAATCTCTAGTGACTGCCTTGAGTATCTGATCAACTTGTAATTTATGCATTGATTCATTGATTCTGATAATAGGAATTGGGCATATTGCGTTCTCAGTGTCAATTACTAGATTTGCTTTGATTTTGGGGTCCATGATAATTAATCATATCTGACTCTGGGTTTTAACAGTTGCTTTGTCTTGATAACTGCGTCGAAAACCTCTTCGATGGGTTTCTGCAGGTCTCATGTATTTTTATATTAACGACTAGCTTTTGATTGCGGTTCTTGCACCGCAAGCCTCGCAAACAAGGAATTGCAGACGCTTTATTTTTTCTATCTGCGTATCTGGGAGACCACATACTGAACAGAGTATTCTTTCAGACATGTACCTGTTTAGAAGAACCTCAAATGAATGTTTATCCTTCCTTCCAATGAATATTGCTCGTTCTCCATCCAAAGATGCGGCTGTTGCTAATTCCTTTGCCAAGTA
>DATBXD010000142.1:0-6223 GCA_036514475.1 Nitrososphaerales archaeon | reverse complement strand
TAGCTGGGCTTAACGATGCTATTGATTATCCCCTCTTAGATGCCAGAGCGGGAAGTAGAATATACTCAGTAAAAGGTCGACGCGAGCTATTACCCGTACAAGTGGTATTATCAAAGGGTTCCTACGTAACATATCCCGTAGGACTAGGCTCAGGCGCAATAATGTCTGTTGCACTAGCAGACGGTTATATTGATGTTCCAAAGAATCAAGAATTCATTGAAGAAAATGAATCTGTCAAAGTTCGACTCCTAAGCTCGCAACTTCATCCAGCTGATCTTGTTATTGTTGGGAGTCACTGCACCGGCATAGATTTACTAATTCAACACATTAGAAGAATCAAACCCGGCTTAGCCGTCAAAATCGTCAACGCCGGTTCACTTGGCGGAGTTCAATCTATGGAACGAGGTGAAGCAGATTTAGCTGGGGTACATATTCTAGACGAGAACACAGGTGAGTACAATGTAGCGCTTATGAAAGAGTATAATCTTTCAAAGAAAGCATTCTTGGTTCGAGGATACATGCGTGAGCAAGGGCTGATTGTAGCAAAAGGTAATCCGAAGAATATAAAGAAGCTCGAAGATATTACATTAGGAGAAATAGTGTTTATCAATAGAAACCAAGGGTCTGGCACAAGACTATTGCTAGATATGAAATTGAAATGCATAGCGGCTCGACGTAAAACCTCTTTAGCGAATCTAAAAGCGATGATACAGGGATATGATACAGAAACCAAATCCCATTCTGCAGTCGCTGCTGCAGTAGCTCAGGGTAAAGCCGACGTAGGATTAGGGATTCGAACTGTAGCTAATATCTATGGACTAGATTTTATTCATGTGAACGATGAAATTTTGGATTTCATAATACTAAAAGATAGGCTGAAAAAAGAGGCTGTAAAAGTTTTCTTAGAAGCGTTAAAATCGAAAGATTTTCAGAAAGATCTTAAGGAAAGGATGATAGGTCTTAATCCGTTACCAGATACAGGACAATTTGAGAAGACTAATATCTGAATTGAAAGATTTAACTTCCTTATCAAATAATATTGACTAAAAAGACTTTTACAGAGTTTTAGTTCCTCACTTTAGAAGGCCTTAGTATGTTTACTGATGCAGACCTTGTTATCTTGGAGTATTTTCTAGAGATAATAGGGGCCTTCATCGTGCTTGCAGTCGCATACATTTCATACCGCGGTTACAGAGGAACAGGAAGCCCAAGCATGCTGCGGCTAATGTTTGCTTTCCTACTCCTAGGTGTTAGTTTCGCACTTACAGGTATCGTTGGCTTCTCGAGTATAGGGATGCTACCAATTCTGACAATCTCCATAACTTCCCTATTACTAGTCTCTGCCGTACTTGAAGCATCAGGTTATTTCTTCCTAGCTTTTTCACATATCATGAATGCTAAAGTAAAATATACTGGTTTTGTATCATCATTAGCAATTACATCGACCTTACCTGTCGATGTTTTGAAATCAGTATCATTATTCTTCCTACTTTATGGTATTACTGAAACCGTATTATCCTACATTAGAGTTAGAAAAGTTGAAACACTATTGATTGCCTGCGCTTTTCTTCTACTTGCCACGGCTGAATTAATCAAGTGGACCAGCTTCCTATTCCCCTCGTTAACAGCAATACTAGCTGTTTCCCTATTGATTAGAATGCTGGGATTCTTCGCACTCTACGTGCCGGTAATGAGGGTCTCATCCTAGGTGGTTTGCTGAAATGAGTTACCGAACACAAGTCAAAATAATCGCAGATGTGCTTTCTGCTACTAATATGCATTATGAAGATGATGGTGCCGGTGTAACTGAAATACTAAGAAAAGCAAACTTATCATATAACAGACTAATCAAGATGTTAAAAGATCTAGTAAGTGCAGGCCTTCTAAATGAAACAACAAACGGGAAGGTGATTAGATACAAGTTAAGTAACAAAGGTCAAGAATTCCTACAAATATATGGGAAATTTGAAGAAGTTGCATGTTCATTCGGATTAAGACTTTAGAAAAATCGAACTGAACAAGATATATTTACGGTCTTCAAATATATTCTTTTATTCTTCAGAAAGGATATCGGTTATCTCATACATCTTCCGATAAGCTCTATCGTGAAGTTCATCTCGCTTCACATTGCGGATTAATTCTTCAATGAACGATTTAGTCGCAGGTCTATTCTTAAGGATGATTGCTTTACTAATTACTTTAGTTTGGCGAATGAATTTTTTAACATATTTTTGGAAATACTTGTTTTCTAATTGCATAGATGTTAGAAAATCAGGGTCAGATTCCAGGATTGACTCCACTAGAGTGAGTTGGAGATTAAACGATGTACCAGAAAGAGTTCTAATCCTATCTATTTTTTCCCATGGAATGCTTGCAGCGAATATGAAGTTAATAAAATAAATTAGCGATAGAACTGCTGCCATAGTATCATCATGCTCTTTAGCTTTACAAAGTATCACGTTTGCCTCCGGAAATATCTTCGTAGTCAGTAAAACCTCGTCTGAAGCATTCTTTATAGGTATCACGTTTATTTTTTGGCCTTTTAGAAAATTGGCACCAGGTCCATACATCGGGTGCAAAGAAAGTATCCTTATTCCTCTCCTTAGATTCTTTTTCAACTGCTTAGTAATATCCGATTTGAATGAGGATATTTCTATAATTATGGCGCCTTTTTTAGCGTTCTTAATCGATTCTAAAACTACTTTACTTGTAGCAGACATCGAAACTGCTACAAGTATAATATCTGCATCTGAAACAGCTGAAATAATATCTGTGCTGTACCTCACATTATGTCTAAATGATATTCGCTCCAGATTCTTCTTATCAATGTCAAAAGCGAGAACATCCATCTTCTTTTCTTGGAAATAACCTGTAAACCATCCTCCCATTCGCCCCGCTGCGCCTATAACTGAGACTTTCAAATTAACATCTCCTTGATTCTATTAACTGCTTCAATCAAACGGTCTTCAGGTTGGCATAATGACAATCTTATATGTTTATGATACCCTCCAAACGCGCTTCCAGGCGTTACTGAGACTCTATGTTTCTCAAGTAAATCAATAGCGAAGGATTCACTGTTAAACCCCGGCGTGTCTATTCGCGGGAACAGATAGATTCCTCCTTCAGGCTTATAGATGCTTGCTATTCCGCTGTTACTCAGAAGATTATTCACCATGTCGGCTCTGCGTCGTATTGCTTCAACGTTCTCACTCACTTCATCTTCGCATTTAAGTGCTCTTATGGCTGCTCTTTGAACAAACTCAGGTAGACACGTAAGGACTAATCCTTGAATTCTAGACATGATCTCGATTTCGTTACGTGAAGCAATAGCATAACCTAATCTCAAACCGGCCATACTATAACTCTTAGAAAAAGACGATATCATTATCGATCTGCAGTCTGGATATTCAAGAATGCTTGAAAAAGATTTGAAGGAGTAATCCATGTAAACCTCATCACTAATTATTGGGACTTTCTTCTTGCTTGACAAGTCAACAAGTCTACTAAGCGAATCCTTATCGAGGATTTTTCCAGTAGGATTAGCAGGATAATTAAGTATCATAACATCTGGAGGATCTTGAAACATATCCTCCAATCGATCAAAGTCAGGTACCCACTTATCTTCTAATTCAGTTCTAAACATTAGGGGACGTCCATCAAGATACTCAACGCACCTCTTAAAAGCAGGATAAGCGGGTTCGAAGATCAAAGCTTCTCCACCTGAATTCAATAACCTAGATAACGCAAGGTACAAAGCAAATCTCGCGCCATGAGTTATTATCACTTGATCTTTGGATAAATCTATACTGAACTTTTCGCTAAGATGTTCTGATAACGCTTCCCTTAAAGGGTCTATTCCCTTCGGGTCAGAATATCTTGTGAAACCTGAGTCAACAGACTCTTTCAAAGCCTTGACAATCGGCTTTGGTGTTGGAAAGTCAAGCTCACCTGCTTCAAGATGAATAACCTCACCTTTTTCCTTCTCAACTTGCCTTGCTCTTTGAAGCATCTCAGTAGGCGTAAGAGATTTTTCCCGTTTTTCTTTCAATTGAAAACTTACAGATTCATTCAGAAGAATATTTAGAATTTTCAACGAGAGTGACGGGTCAAGACCGCAATCACGGCTCTTCTCAACAACTAATCGCCTGAGTTTTCTTTCTACATTAACATCCTCGACAGGCAGCCCTTTAGCTTCTTTTATGGCAGATACTTGCTTTATAAGTCTCATTCGTTCTCCTAAAAGGCCAATTATCTCCTCTGTTAATAGTCTTATTTCATCCCTTGCGATCTCAAGTGAGTCTTTCTCTTCCACTTTTTCCTATTCAACCCTTAACGACTGGGGCAATAACTTGCGCTCGAATAGCGTGGTCCGCAAGAACTAATGCTACAACCGATTCAACAATCGGCACGGCTCTTGGAACAACGCAAGTATCGTGTCGGCCTCGTATATTGATTCTATCATCCTCCATTTTATCTATATTAACTGTTTTCTGAGGCATTGCGATTGAAGAAACAGGTTTGAAAGCAACTCTCAAAACAATAGGCATACCATTCGATAAACCACCAATTATCCCACCTGCGTTGTTAGAGCCGAAAGTAATCTTCTTCCTTCTCATAATCAACGGATCATTATTCTCAGACCCAACTCGTCTAGACGCATCAAAACCTGAACCAAATTCAACCCCCTTAACCGCAGGAATAGACAGAATAGACCTAGCTAGGTCCGCATCAAGATCTGAGAAACAAGGTTCACCTAACCCCTGAGGAACATTAATCGCAACACACTCAATAACCCCCCCAACACTATCTCCTTTCTTCTTCATTTCCATAATTTTCCCAATCATCTTCTTCGATGTTTCCAAATCAGGACATCTAACACTGTTATCGAATCTATTTTTCTCTGCTACGCCCAAATCTATGGGTTTAGATTTAATGCCACCAACCTCAACTGTGTACGCAATAATTTTGACATTCAACTCTTTGAGCAATAGCTTCTTTGCAACTGCACCACCCATAACGTAAGAAACAGTTCTTCTAGCTGAGAAGCGCCCTCCACCACGGTAATCATTGAATCCACCATACTTCACAGCAGCCATATAATCAGCATGTCCAGGCCTAGGTAATCCCCTTATGCTTTCGTACGATCTGGAATCCACATCAACGTTTTGGGTAATCATACAAATCGGACTTCCACTTGTATATCCCTTGAATACACCTGAAAGAATCTCAACCCTGTCTTCTTCAGACCTTGACGTAGAAATAGGTGAAGTGCCAGGTCTTCTTAAATCAAGTTCCTTCTGAATATCTTTCTCACTCATTTCAAGTCCTGCTGGACATCCGTCAACCACGGCTCCCACAGCTTTTCCATGGCTTTCTCCAAAACTAACTAAAACAAATCTCTCGCCAAGAATATTTCCAGTCAATCTGCAACCACCTGTAAACATCCCCCTAGCTTATGTATATCTTGCGCAAATCCAGGGTATGAAACAGCTACTGATTCAAAGCCATCAACCCAGCATCCCTCTCTTGAGGAGAGACCAGCAATCGAGAAAACCATTGCCATTCGATGATCGTCATGAGCATCTAACGTACAGTTCTTGAAATATCTTCTGCCAACGATTTCCAAACCGTCATCAAACTCCTTTATCTGAACACCTAGTTTAGGGAGCTCTTGGGCTAAAACCGACACTCGATCTGTCTCCTTGAAACGAGCGTGTTTAACGCCGGTTATTACTACTTTTTTCTCTGATTTACACGCTAGAAGAGCTACAACTGGAAGAAGATCTGGAGTATCCACTAAATTAAACGCGCCCCCATTCAGATTGGAAGATCCAGTAACAGTAACTTTTCCCATCCTTCTGTTTACTGATACCTTTACACCCATGCGTCTCAGAATATCGACAATGACCATATCTCCCTGAGGAAGAGAAAAGTCAAATCCTTCAACAGAAACTTCTCCTCCAGCAACTGCCCCTGCCAACAACATTGTTGAACCTGAGCTGAAATCACCCGGTACTTCAAATGTTTTTGATGAATACTGCTGGTTTGGAGATATATTAAATACGCCGTTGATTTTCTCCTCTATTTCCCCTCCAAAGTACTCAATCATCTTCATAGTTGCGTCTAGGTATGGTCTTGACACACTTTTTCCCTCAATCTTTACCTGGGTTTTACGATTCGCTAAAGGCGTCGCGATGAGCAGCGAAGAAATAAATTGCGAAGA
>DATBXD010000141.1:0-3277 GCA_036514475.1 Nitrososphaerales archaeon | reverse complement strand
CAGCTACACCAGCGGGACCAGCAGGACCAACAGCACCCTGAGCACCAGCGGGACCAGCAGGACCAACAGCACCCTGAGCACCAGCTACACCAGCGGGACCAGCAGGACCAGTTGTTTCCAGAACTCCAGTTAATGCTAAGCCCGCAACTGCTAACGCAGCGACTAAGGCGACAATACTAATAACTAAGGCAGGAGATTGATTATGCATATCTGGAGGATTTTATAAGAGAATATAATAATCTATGGTATATATTAAAAGCTAGATATGAGTAGTATATATTAGTGGACTATTCAAATATCGATTCATGGGTCTGTTTTGCATTAGAGAAATCTTGAATATTAATATTGCCAAGGAAATTGTTACGGTCAAATATGTTCGTAAAAGGTTTGTACATAGCATTTAATGAATATATTAGAAATTCTAACAAAAATTTCGTATTTTCATATCAAATCATCTATTAAGAGATAATGATACAGATTTAAGAACGAAATATACCTACATTCATCAGAATAAACACTGCATTACACATTGATATGAAGAACATTCAGAGTATTTTGAATGATACTGATTCGATTCGTTATGTAAAAACTAATTTAATACCTATCTACTGGGTGTAGATGAGGATATTAGAAAAGAGTGATTAATAATGGGTAACACATTTACAGCAACCTTCACAAAAGAGAAGGAGACTAAGAACACTGTCAGGTTTCAGGAAGATGTTCAAGCTGGTCAGCCTTTGAAGATAGGGCCGCTATACGTTCAAAAGTGGGTTGTAGGCCCAGCTGCTAAGATAAAAGTTACGCTAGAAATAACTGAATAATAGTCCAGTGGAAGACCGTGTTTTCCAACGTCAAATTAGCATGGTGTCAACACTTAAGTTTGACCCGATCAGAGTAATTCTCATGTTCACACAGTATAAAATATTTTCACCCCGATAGACTAGTTAGCTTCATACATGACAATAGGGTGTCCGAATAGTTCAGAAATATAACAATTACATTGCTTGGAAACATAAATTTGCGTCTATACTTTTTGAGCACATAAGCAATTCAGGATTAATTGAACTCTCTTCTCTCGAAAAGTATCAGACCAAGTATCGCTGTGACGACGATATACACAGTCATTATCACAAGCCCTTCAGGAACTGTAGCATTGTAGCTAGTTAATGTAAAATTATTAGGGCCAAAACTCTGTGTACTAACATTCGGTGGATATGGAACAATTAGAATGTTCGCGATGATATCAGCACCGTATGTTAGCAAGAACCATGGCTCTATCTGAACCAGTGATGACACCAAGTTCTGAATAAGTGAGAAGATGAATAGAAACAGTATAGCCGTCACCAAAATGGAGTATGAGCTGTTCTTGAAAAGGGAGCTGAAAAGGAAGCTGAAGCTTAACACAGCCGCGAGGTAATACCAAGCGAAAGAAATTGACATGATAAACTCAAATGGGAAGCCGTCGCCAAAGTAATACACCCCGTTCGCGATGGTTATCACCGTGTAGATTGCCAGAATTATTGAGGATGCTATGAATGCGGCGAGCCACTTGCCAACGAAGATAGATGACTTTCTAATAGGGTTAGGTATGAGAAAGAAACCTGTTTTGTTCTGAAACTCTCCTGAGATAGCGTCACCCCCGAAGAATATGCCTGAAAGCACTATGACGAAGGTTGATGACATGCCCCACCATTGAGCGTAGAACCGCATCTGCGATGAGAGGAACGACTCTGGACGATAATAACCAACAACGCTTGTGAGAAGAGCACTTATAATTAGAGAAATCGATAGTAGTATGTAGAATCGGCGTGATCTGAAGTAGTTCATGAACTCATACTTTAGAATCGTGCCAGCTTGCGAAATACTGTTGTGTATAGTGTTACGATTAATAGATTTTTCAACCATGTCCATCACAACGCGTCTTTCACTAGGCTAAGATAAGCCTCTTCAAGGGCGAAAGAAGACTCTTTGAAGCTTATAACACCGCACTTCATTGAAACCAATTCATTGAGAACCTTCTCTTGAGCATCAACACCCCCTTTTAGCTTCAGTTTCAAACTTCTAGGTCCAGATTTCTCTACACAATCCACCCCGTCCAAAGTTGAAATTCGCGTATTAACATCGTCATCGACATTTCTTGAGAGGCCAACATCGATAAAGTGACCAAGGTTTGAGAATTTCGAGGTGACATTCTCCAACTTATCATATACAAGTAGCTTCCCATGATCTATCAAAGCCACCTCTTCACAAATATCAGTAACTTCGCCTAAAAGATGTGAACTCATAAATATCAGCTTATTCTTATCCTTAAGAGACCGCACTATTTCGCGAACCTCGTTCATACCTTTTGGGTCTAAACCTGTGCTCGGCTCATCTAGCAGGACTATGCTTGGGTCGCTGAGAAGAGCTGCAGCAATGTTGATCCTCTGCTTCATCCCCTTAGAGAATTTGCCAACCCTCTTGTTCATCCAATCCTCCATCCTGACTTGGAAAACTGCTTCTTCGATTCGTTTGTTTCGGTCCTCCTTTGGAATGCCACGGATCTCCGCAATCATCATCAATGCCTCTCTAGGAGTAAAAGACGGATATATTTCAGGAGTCTCAATCAACGCACCGCATGAGGCAAGAGCTTGCTTCTTGTTACGACTAACATCAACACCGTTGATCATAGCCTTACCAGTTGTAGCTGAGATAAGTGCGGTGAAAATCTTCAAAGTAGTGGTTTTTCCAGAACCATTAGGTCCTAGAAAACCTACGCATTTAGATCCTTCGATCTTCAAGTTTAAACTTGAAAGAGCTTTGAAAGAGTCATAGGTCTTAGAAAGATCAATAGCTTCAATAACAGGAGGTGTCATGAAAGTCCTAGCATCAAAGAAAAAAGTGTTTATTTAAAGGTGTACCTTGAACAACATTAGGAGTTACGCGCTTGTTAGGGTAAAGGTTGGATTCGACAGGTAGGAGCTTACTGCTCCTCGTATCACGGATATCTTTGACTCGTACCAACTCATGCCTCTGCTTACTCTGTTGATATCTATGCGAATGAACGCTCTCAGGGCGAGAGTTATATGCCCGATCTGCTTAACTGCCGTCCTCACCTGAGATCTCTCTACTCCGCAGCACTGCTTGATTCCCCGATGGTAGATCTCGATGCCCCATCCCTGGTCGGAGAGTTCCTCGCACTCCTTGTCCATCATCTCAAGATGGTCGGTTGCGTAGTATTCAACGTCCCCGTTCTTGGAGACAGACTTGAACACCTTCACGAACCCGTAACCCTTGA
>DATBXD010000140.1:0-4400 GCA_036514475.1 Nitrososphaerales archaeon | reverse complement strand
ACTTGTGCGCCATCCGTAAGGATGAATTGTTGAAATACATACTTGAAGGGTAGCGCACACCCTTCAAGCAACCCAACCTCAAACAAAATACGCTAGATACTCAAACACAATCCCATCTAAGCACATTCCCATCTACTGAATATATTATTCATCTAATCAATTGGATTATTTGATTTGATGGTTTCATTAAAGAAGAACCGAGTTTCACCTAGATTTAGTGTTTCAGTTTGAGAAACCTTAACCATAATAGGAAGATTAGCAACAACTTTTCCGATAGCAAGACAAGTTCTCTGTGGAAGATTCCTTACCAATGATTTTACTGTATCTGTATCAATCATTGCAACTCTCGCTATTTTTTCCAAATCATTGTCATTAGTAAAATTGAAGAGAAAAACATTATCAACTTGTCTAAATATTTCATCACCTATAGCATTAGGTTGATTTGTTATGAATGTAGCGAATATTCCAAAATGCCTCATTCTTGTTACAATGTCAGTCCAATACGTTTCTGACAAATATAGATGAGCTTCTTCAGCAAGTAAGAAAACTGGAGGAATTAGTTTCTTCTCTAATAATTCTACTATTTTACTTAATAGAATTTCAACAATCATCCGCCTATAAAGAGGAGAAACACTTCCGAGAGAAACAACTATTAATCCACCATTCTTCAGTTGAGAAATAATATTTTCTATTTCCATTGATTTGTTATCTGAAAAAAGTCTTGAAGAACTAAGGGTATTGAATCTAGAAAATAATGCATCCCGTACAAACTCATTACAGTGAGAGTTATTGATCATATTCTTAAATGAACTAATAGAAATCTCTTTTTGATTTTCGAGTGTTTCCCACATTTTTGTGAATTCTCTAAGAGATGCACCTGGAATTTCAAGAACGTGAGTAAGTAAGTAGGTCATTGTAGCTAATCCCAAGTATTGAAAACTAAAGACTAATGAATTGCAAGGTGATAATAAGACTGTTTTGTTTGCATTAATACTTGGTGAACCATCTTTATTCCATACTAACCCAGAATATTCATTATTCAAATCAAAAATAATTACGTAAGCACCATATCTTACAAGATTAGTTGCTAATAATTTTGCTAGATGAGATTTACCTGATTCTTTTTTTCCAGTTATTATATTTAGTTGGCCGTCAATAGATTGAGCAGATATGTTAATGACTTCGCCATCAACAGTTTCGCCCAAAGCAATTTTTAGATCATTATTTTTCTTTGCAAGTATTAATAAGTCTGGAATACTCATTTTTTTTATCTTAGACTTAGCTCGTGAAGGAATCCACGACGCATTAATATTAAATCTTTTATTGTCAATACTTCCTCTTATCTTGCATTTTAATAATTTGATGTCTTGAATAGTTGTTGATATTGTATTTATTTGTAAGGGATCACTATCTAAACCTTCAGTTGAAGATTTCATTATTTCATCTCTAACAATTTCTTCAATGATATTTTGATTGTTTAGAAAACGTTCATCGTATATCTGTACTACTAATTTACTTTTTTGTTCTTCATCTTCTATAAGAAGATAATCACCAATTAGAACTTTTTCAGTTGGTAAGGCTACTAAAGATATTTCAGTCCCTATTTTTTCAACTATTTTCATTGGAATAACCTAATTCTAATGAATACAACTCATTGAGCCTAATGTAACGTGTCTAAGATCTTCTGATGGAATTTCTAAGACCCCAGCTTTCTGTACCAAGTAGCTCTTTATTGAATTACTTTGTGAAGATGTGAATACAGATAAATGATGAGCAACTTTTAATGTTTCAGGATATCCATGGTAAAATATATCATTAGAAATAATACCTGAAAGATTATCTTCAAAATCAGGTGAAGACATATCTACACGATGTGGATGTCCATCTTCTGAGAATCTTACTAATAATAGATGTCCTAGTATGTCACTGAAAACATTTGAAACTAGTTTATCAATAATTATGAATGAAGGAATAACTTTTGATGTGTATAATATTTGTGATAATTGATTCAATAATCCAAGTTTAGTGCTCTTACTGATTCCAATTATGACATTATTATTATTCTTAGCAATATTTAGAATTGATTGTAAACGTCTATTTGTTTCTTCTAGTTTGGATGATTTTAAACAGCCATCAATAAGTATTATTGAATCTGAAAGAGTTTTTGCTAATTCATATGTAACTGTACGTTCTAGTTTTTCTCTTATTAATCGTTGGGCAAGATATCTGTCAAACAGTAATATGTTTTTAAGACGTGTTGAACCACAAGTTTCTACTGAGATCTTAGATGCGTTTTCTTCATCGATATAATAAATAATGGGCCCAATTCTAAAATAGTTGTATACTTTATTACTTTGTGAAAAAACTACCGAAACTCTCGCTGAATAAATTGAACCATCAGGAGTTTCGGCTATATGAATAGCTGAAGAATCTATTCCAGCTATTGTTATCTTTTTAGAACAAGTTTTGAAAGACCCAATTTCTAATTCTGCTGTTTTATTGTTCCAACCATTAATAGGTCTCATTTCATTCCTGCCTCTACTAAATATTACTTTTTTATTCAATAGAATTTTTAAATTTGTGTCTATGTCAGAACCAAGTTTACTATTCAAATTATTGACAAGATTCGTAGTAACTAGATTGGATGCGTTAATAATAGGAATATTTAATTGAGTGCTCATCTTGACCAACATGATAAGGTAGTGGCGTGATTATAAATGTTGCGCAACATGTTCAACAATAAATAGCAAGATGATGACAATATGATTGAAAATTCAAATGAAATTCATATTAAATTAAAAAGAGGAAGTTGGGAGATAGAAATTACTTGTACCGAAGATAAAATCAAGCAGGCAGTAGAAAGTGTGCTCAATGGAGTAAATACTTCCATAAAGGAGATACCTAGCTTAAATGAAAGATTTGTAGAAAAAAGAAACGTAACGTGTAGAAGTCTAATAGAAAGCCTTTGGTCTGAAAACTGGTTCAAGGAAGAGAGAAATCTTTCAGATGTTGATGAGGAATTATCAAGAAGAGGATATAATTATGATCGAACGGCAGTCTCACATGCTTTAACAGATCTTGTTAGAGAAAATACTCTAACGAGAGTTGGTATGATGAGAAATTATCGATATATTCAGAAAAAGCCAGCCATTTAACTCAAATCACGATTGCCAATTTTCTTTTCAAGTATTCCATTAAGCCAATTGATACCCAATGTTGTCACTTTATATCTAACACCTTGATCTGTTTGTTCACGTTCAACATAATTTGCCTTTGAAAATTCACTGAGTCTTGAGCTTATTGATTTAGGATTAAGATTTGTTGAACTATTTATTTCTTGAAGAGTTAAAGAATTAGAATTAGTTTTTCCAGTCTCAAAACTTATCTTAGCAACAATTAATAATAGACAAATAATGACTTTATCACTTAACTTTCTATCTGAAATCCATACACGAGGCCCCTCAGCTGTTATTTTTATATAATTCCCAAACATATCAATTAATTCTTTTATTGAATAATTTATAGAAATTTTTTCAGCTAAATCAAGTGTGGGTATTTGTTTTGAAATAAAGTTATTTACAGAAATAAGAACATCTTGAGGTGAGCCAGATAACTCAGCTTTAATATTACCATAAGAAATAGTTATTAATAGTTTTTTTTCCTCACTCAAAAATATCACATCTCTATTTATTGGGTATCAGTATTTGAATTAAACGCTAAGCTAGTAGATGCAGTATAAACATATTCACCATTGTCTCCTTTAAATCTTCTAAGTCTTCCTGATTGAGCAAGTCTAAGTAGAGCGACAGCAACTGATTGCTTAGGAAATATTTGCCCAAATGATTGAAGTGTTTCTCTTATTTCATTTAGCTTACGCGGATTTCTTCCCCAGCTATTTGTAAAGAGTTTTATTATTATATCTGAAAGAGAATCATTTTTATCTATTTGCATTTCTGGAGTAGTTATCAATTCTTTAGATTTGATGGTGTCTGCAGTAGAAATGTAATTATCTAAATGATCTGACTCAGAATTATGCAAAAGTGAATGGTTTTTTTCAAGAATAATGTTTGGAATGACTTTGATAATATCTTGAATTATTTCAACCGCTTTCGTGATATCTTGTATTGAACCTTCTATTTCAACTTCATTTAATCCAAATTTTATTTTTAATCGTAAACTCCCTTCAGACATTGTGAATAAGAATGAAAAAAATAGTTAATATGCCTTACTCTAATACTTATTCAATCTTATCATTAATATGCTTTGTTGGATAACTATGGATTTCGCAATCCTTACGATGAATAAACTATAACAGATGAGCAATATCGTCATCTGACTTCTAATGTGCTAACTGATAACGTCTCCTTTTGACAGCAAAAGCCGGTTATCCAACAAAGCAC
>DATBXD010000139.1:0-6581 GCA_036514475.1 Nitrososphaerales archaeon | reverse complement strand
ACTTGTGCGCCATCCGTAAGGATGAATTGTTGAAATACATACTTGAAGGGTAGCGCACACCCTTCAAGCAACCCAACCTCAAACAAAATACGCTAGATACTCAAACACAATCCCATCTAAGCACATTCCCATCTACTGATTATTATCAGAAACCTAATTAACCTGCGACGTCTACTGTGGGTTTGTGCCTCTTCCAATTAGCGCTCATGTAAAGATGGCGATTATTGACTGCTACTTCCATGAATATAGTAGTAGAGACCGCATCGCCAGGAAAGTGCATAAGGGATCAGGCACAGTTAGTAGAGAAATTGAGAAATTTAAAAATGAAATTAACTCAAGAGGATTAATGCAAGCAACGGAGGAATACGGCATGAACCAAATCGTACAGGAACTCCACGGGCTTTCAATTGAACTGAAAGAGAACAAGATAACAGATCTAGAATCTATATAAAACTGTAAAGGGTTTATTTTTTGATTCACCGAGATTGAATTTACCGATATCTTTTCTTTTTCTAGTCATTTTCTATTCTCATAAATCTGGTCTCTCCACTGGTTCTGATGAAATCCAACGAAATGAAGCTAATTGACTTTTTTGGGGGGTAGAGATGCCTTTAACTAATCAGATAAAACTGCAATTTGTTTGAATCCCTGGTAACGGTGTAGGAAATGGTTCTCTGTTCTGCTTATTATAAGTTTACAGGCAGCGAACTGACGAATACTCTACATGGTTATGTTGGGATACTAGATTTGTAGATTCGCCCATATTATTGATAATAGGTGGATTTTGATAAAGTTGTGAAAAAAGAATTCGTCTAGGATTGAATTGAAAAATTCAGTTAATATTAACCTATTCTACTTGTTGATTAGGCCACATCATCTTTCTAAGTTTCAGCCCTACTTTCTCAACTTGGTGTTGACTCAATTCCTCCATGTATTTATCAAAAGCATTTTTTCCCTCTTTTTTATAGGCATTAACCCATTCTTCAGCGAATTTTCCTGATTGAATATCATTCAGTGCTTTTCGCATTCCTTCTTTCGATTTTTCGTTGACAGATAAATTTCCTCTAGTAAGGCCGCCATATCTTGCGGTTTCGCTGACTCTGTTATACATTCCTCCTATTCCATAACGTTGAACGAGGTCAACAATTAGTTTAAGCTCGTGTAAACATTCAAAATATGCAATTTCAGGTTGGTAACCTGCTTCGATAAGAGTATCAAACGCGTTTCTAATAAGTCTATCAACTCCTCCACAAAGATCTATTTGCTCTCCGAAAAGATCTGTCTCCACCTCTTCTTTGAAGGTGGTTTCAAGAACTCCAGCTCTACTGCAGCCTACACCTTTAGCCATTCCTAGAATTCTAGTTAGAGCCTTACCTGAATAGTCATGTTGAACGGCAACTAGTGCCGGTGTACCAAATTTCTGAATATATGTTTCTCTAACCATTTGTCCTGGTGACTTTGGAGCAATCATAATTACATCTACCCATTCAGGCGGTGTTATCCACTTGAACTGGATAGCTGCGCCATGTGAAAATGATAAGGCGTCACCCTTTTTAAGATAAGGCGCTATCTGTGCCTTATAGACATCGGATTGCACCATGTCAGGAATAAGTATATGAATTATGCTGGCTTTCTTCATACATTCCTCTATTTCATAGACTTTATGCCCATCTTCAACAGCCTTTTTCCAGCTGTCCCCTCCTTTTCTCAATCCAACAATAATGTTTAGACCAGAATCTTTCATGTTGCTTGCTTGTGCTCTACCTTGACTTCCATATCCAATGACAGCTATTGTCTCCTTCTTTACTTCATTAAAATCAATATCTGAATCATACCATATTCTCATTTTAGCCTACTTCTCATCTATTTGATAGCCACATATCATACCTATAAAGACTTGTTCAGAAATACTGTTACATTAAAATTTAGGTTTGCTATTTTTATTTATCACGTTATTTTCTTTACCTTGCTTAGCTTAACATTTAGGATTCCATTTATATAAGATGTCGCGCTTAGACTTAGTCCTTTCTGAACAGAGACTTTTTTCTTGAACCTTTCTCCCCCAAATAAAGTTAATAAATTTCCTTTGTATTCAACTTTTACACATTCTGTCGGACCAGGTATCTCAGCTACAATTGTCACTATACTCTCATCTTCAATAATGTCATAGGTCCATTTTCTAGAAGGAGATTTAGACTTAGGTTTTCCAAGTATCATCATTCTAATTTCTCTCATCCAATATATTATTAGAAAAGCAGCTATTCCTGCAAGTACCAGTCCAAAAAGCCCTCTTTGCAATCGAACCATGAAGAGAATTACTATGCCAATAAGTAGTAACCCAATTATTATAAACATTATAGAGATTAGTGATGCTAATTCGTTTGGTTTTGAATGTGATCCGTTATTTCTAAACAAATCTTTTTGCCTTGTACTGAGAAAAAGAGTATTTAATACTATAAATCTCTTTTTGACCTATTCAAAATAGATTGAAAAGTAATGCATCTCAACAACACCTTGAACATTTACTATGACTCCAAAGTTGATAGTATTTTCTTGAGTCCATTTGATTATTCTTCCCCCGTTTGCTTCTGAATTCCATTTCTGTATGAATAATTCAACGAAAGACTTTGCATTTTCAAATTGATGATCAGCTAGATAAGTCACGTTTCCATCATTGAATATCAAATCAGGATTGATTTGATTTGGTTCAACAATTCTTAATTTGTTGTCTGAGAATATTTTCTCTATCTGTTCTCGTCTAGCTGTAGCCCCAATTCCTTCTACACTAGTTACTTCAGTTCCACTTATTTTAGCGAGATAATTTGTGAATGCTTCTTCAGGTGTTGTGCCCAACCCTATGAATGTTTCACCGGTGAAAGTTGCGCCTACAGCCGCAACTAGACCAAGTTGTGTGATTACCCCACCTGCTTTGGCTGTATATACTGGAATGAAATAGACATCATGATCCCCAATTCTATAAAGTATTTTATCACCTTCCCTTACACCACCTGCGCTACTAAGAAGAGTCTTCTGGGTTGCAAAAAATTCATCCTTTTGTAATGCTTCCAAAACTGCTGTTGGGCCAAGTAGTTTCTTTGTGGAGTCCAAAGGAACTTGGTAGAATTCAATTTCACCCAGATTTGGATAATTGTTTTGCACTACCATGTATCCAGCTAAGTTTCTTCCCAATGCTCCTCTTAGCTGCAGTGAAATTACTCCTAGAAATTCTGGTTTTTCAAAACTAGGTGGTTTTGCAATAACGTAATAGGTGTTTAGATTGGGTGGGACTTCGAAGAATTCTTTTGCAACAATAAATGATTCTGGGTCGGTAACATGGTATTTGTTAAACATAGAAACTCTCCAATCAAATATCTCCTCTGGATACCTAGTTTGATTACGTAACCATGAAGGCACTTCAGAACTAATACCTTTGAGAACTGTGCTTTCGCCAATATCACTATAAGAAGTTTTGAAAAGTCTACTGAAGAAGTCGTCTCCAATTATTATTATTTCGATAGACCCGTCATAAATATCGATCAACGCATATCCAACGAATCTAATCAAAGGTTCTCCCTTGCTCCAAGGAATTTTTCCCCCATCCAGACTAACTATAAGTGGCATTGACCAGTAAGTGTTTTTCCCATCTGTAACTGGGTATATGTCAACAAAATTATCATTGAATCTATATGTGAAGTATGGAAATAGCATACTCATTCGTTCATAGACGTCTCTATATCTTAAAAGATGAATGCCATCGTTTGGAAATGATGCAAGAAAGGTTGAGTCAAATATCCAGCTTAATGGTGGCTGTACATCTACACCTCCTTTACCATCATATAATGTGTTTCCAATCTCACTATTCCTACCTTGTCCAAGAGGATACGCTGCCCACGTCGTTTGAAGTAATCCTGCTTCACCATAGTATATTTTTCGTTGTTGAAAGAAGTTTGATGAGTTGACAATTTTCCCATCTCTTCCTTCTAATAGAAGAAAACCGTTTGGCACATGCGTATAATACATATGTTCCGAAAACCATCTATTTCCAACTTCAACACTTTCGGGTAGAATAGGCTTTAAAGAAGCACTCCAATACAAAGTGTTGTTGAAACGTAGAATGTCTGAATCTTCAAAATCTATATATGGAATAAGACCTAAATCTGGTTTAAGTTTTGCAAAACCTGCATCCCAGTCCCAAAGCCTAATTTTACTTAGAACATCACTTTGGTTTGAAACATATCGACTTATCGATTCAGGAGCCACTTCAGATAAGCTAAAGTTGTATTGGCTTACTTTAATCTCATCTAACTGAGCAAGGTAGCGGTTCACAGATATTTCTTGGGTTGTGTATGGTCCTATCCACTCGACTTTTCTCGCATCAGCTATGCTGTTCTGAATAGCGACAGAGGACCCTACTAGCAGAGCTATTATCAGAAGTGTAACTATTCTTAATACTATGCCACGGCCACTTATAGTTCTCAAATGTCTCTTTTTCGATTTATCTAGGAATGAAAAGATAGCGAAGATAAGTCCAGCTGAAATAAAACCTCCCAACACGTATTTAGTATTGTAGTCTACATATGAAGAGAAGAATAAGTTTAGACTATTCCACAGTAAAGCTATTGATATTAAACCCTCTATTGTAGCAATAGGTAACTTGACTTGTTGTCCCGGTTCTGTTGATTGAAGAAAAACTGATGTTCCAATTTTGATTACTTGTGTTAATCCTACTAGTGTTATCAGACGAACAGCTAATACTGTCAATAGAGGTGTAACTAGAAGCGTTAATGATGGAGCCATTGGAATAACAGTTTGTTGAGCATAAGAAAGAGATAGAGGAGGTGTAACAAATGGAATTGTGAATAGATTTTGAATACTCATGATATTTGATTCCCATCCGTTCAACATCGCTTGAATACTCATTCCGAAGATAATATTGGGGAAAATGACTAATCCCATAATTATCTTTGACAGCTGCCAGATTAGAAATTTAACCTTAGGAAGTTTAAAGGAATTGAAGTCCAAGTCCTCTGGTGGTACAGACATCAAGTTCCCCTGTGACCTAAGAAGACGAAGAACCAATCTTATCGACCACCATACAATAGACCTTCTATTCTTGAAATCTACTCTAACTAATGCAATTGTGCCCAGAATTAAGCCTCCTAGAAACTCAAAATAGAAAGGCCGTACGAACAAATCGCCAAATTCAATAACGTTCAGCCAAACCCACAATGTTTGACCCCCAACTGCATAAATTAGGAATAAGGTTATTAAAACAAAAAGAATCCAGAAAATCCTCCGTGGAAATTCAACCTGTTTAGTACTTCCCTCAGCGTAACTCACAACAATTCCACTGCTTAGAGGGTAGTTCTTAATGGATATAAATTTTGAATATTCCTATAATTACTTCTCGATTACTTTCAAATAAAAGGTCACATCAAACTTATAGCCTTCTTGATTGTTGATGTATGTGATGTCTTTAAAGGACTCTTATGGTAGGTATGTGACTCAAGCTAGGATATCTCTTAATAGCTCCTCTTCTTGCAACTTTAGCTGTAACTTCTGCCATAAGGAGGGAATTGAAGAGTCTGAAAGTTTGATAATCACATCTAAAGAAATCGAAAGAGTTGTAACTATTCTAAGTAATTTCGGTATAAATAAAATAAAACTTACAGGTGGCGAGCCGATGCTCCGCAGAGATATCGCCGAAATAGTTGAATGTATTAGTCGTATTGGATTAAATGAGATATCTCTCACAACAAATGGAACAAATCTAGTCAAGTACGCTCGAGACCTTAAATCCAGAGGATTAAACAGAGTAAATATCAGTCTTCACACTCTAAACGAGAAAACATTCAAAACAATAACGGGAGTGGATAAGCTTAATCAGACTATTAAGGCAATAGAAGCCTCAATAGATGCAAATCTGATTCCTGTAAAGATCAATACCACCCTATTGAGAGGAATCAACAATGATGAAGTATATGATTTAATCGAGTTTTCCCGGGGTCTTGGTGGTGGAAAAACTAATGTTCTCCAGATAATCGAGTTAGTTTACACACACCAGGATTACTTCACAAAATATCATTTCCCATTGAACTCTGTTGAAGATTATTTGAAGAGAAACTGTATTACATCTACTGAAAGCATTATGCGCAGACGACCAAAATATGAACTACCAAATGGTGTTACAGTTGAGATAGTTAAACCGATGCATAACAGTCTGTTTTGCAATGGGTGTAACAGGCTTAGAATAACGCATGATGGTAAGTTCAAACCTTGCCTCCTAAGAAGCGATAATACATTTGATTTTCTAACACCTATGAGAAATGGAGCCGATGACTCTAGAATAATTGAAATCTTCAAGAAATCCATTGCTATAAGAGAACCTTTTTTTAAAACTAATGATAATGTAACAAATACTTTTGGAACAATATATTCACATGAGTGTACTCGCATATAGGAAAGAAATACATTCATTAGACCTCTTGCGTAATTGTTGAATGGGTATGTGGTCTTTGGGCTGCTTGTTCTTTGGTCGTCTGGCGACTATATTTTTCCGAGTATTCTGAGGTTGACGAGTC
>DATBXD010000138.1:0-2082 GCA_036514475.1 Nitrososphaerales archaeon | reverse complement strand
TATATTAAATACCATGTGTGTTATTGTGTTTTAGTCTTATCTAGGTCCATGTATATGTTTCTTGACTGCTGTCCTTCTGGGTATGGTTTGACGAATCTTCGGCATTTTGGGCAGAAGAACCTTAGCATCTTGCCGTTCCTACTTCCCACGCCTTCCTTGACCCACTTCATCTTGCCTGCGCGGATCCACTTGACTTCAAGATCGTTTCCGCAGTTATGGCAGACAATCCTCTCTCTACGCAACTATTCTCGCCTGTTTACATTGGATAGATGTAGAACTTAAGTTATCAGTCGACACATTATTAGCGAGTCCCAAAGAGTTCACATGACCCGGGTTACTGAACCTATCTCAATACTAGATACCGTCTCATCGGGGACAAGCTGCGATTAAGTTCTGAAATTGGTTAGGGAAACAGGACAGTTTTATTACTGGTCTTCGTAATTCTCCAAAGATTAAGTGTTAGCACCTCGGGATAACTGAGAAAAACAGTTCAGAATACGATTGAGTATTGAGATAACTTCACTTGTGTAAAGGTATATAAGTGTCGTAACCGTAAAGTTCTCCTGAACAATGACAGTCACTGTTAAACTTGAAGCGGAAAAAAAGCGTAGCTTAGAGAAATTCCTAGCCACACTTATGGTTCAGGAGGGCATCAAGGTAACACTTCAGGAAGCACTTGGCCTTATGGTGGACTACTCTCTTGAGAATCGCAACGACTTTGCCCGAAGGCTAAAGTCTCTGCCGCCTCTCGAAGAAGACACGGCTTGGAAGATGCTTGAAGAACCCGATGACTGGGGAGTAAGTGACTCTTCCGAAAAAATTGATGAGTTCATCTACGGGGCGTAGAATTGGCCGTCTTCATAGATACGGGAATATTCGTCGCAGTCCGCAACAAGCGAGACAACAATCACACCCGAGGCAAGCTGCTGATGAAGCAAGCCCTAACAGGGCAATATGGACAAATATTGACGTCAGACTATGTGGTCGATGAAGCCGTAACGACCGCGCTAGCTAGAACTCGCAGGCTTGACATAGCCAAGAAGACTGGAAGTTACATAATGGATTCACCTAGAATATTGAAGCTCCACGTTAGCGAAGAGGAATTCAACAGAGCATGGAAGAAGTTCCAAGAGCTAAGAAAACCTCTGAGCTTTACAGATACTACCACTTTGACCCTGATGGAGGAGCATGGAGTTGAGAAGATTATGAGCTTCGACTCAGATTTTGACGGATTGGCACAGCGCATCAGCTAACCTAAACTAAACCGATGATCTGCACTTGGTTCGATTAAGGTTAAGGCGTTTTCGCTCTATCTTTTCTTAGCGTATGCTTGCTTCCTCTTTTCACAATAGTGCGTGCTTTGTGTCTTAATAGGCATCTGAATTCTCCAATTCAATATACAGGTATTATTTTAACATTTGAAATAATCTCAAGATGAGGCTAGATTCAGGTCCTTGCCCCCACCTTTATGGCTCGCCTCAACAAATATCAGATGGACTTTAGCGTCATTTTTTCTATACGGACAAGTCGACTCATCAATGCTACGTAGAGGCCTAAAACGAGTTGCGTCAAGAGCTGGAGACATCAAAGACATTCTTATCTGCTGAAAATCTTCACAACATAATTCCCGATTATTCTAGTGTTCTAATCCGGATATAGATCCATCTATGTCCTTTAGTCTGCTGTTCGGCTGGGTATGGTTTGACGAATCTTAGAAACTTTTGGTAGAAGAACCTTAGCATCTTGCCATTCCTACCTATTGCTTCTTTCTTAATCCACTTCATCTTGCCTGCGCGGATCCATCTAACTTTAAGATCATTTCCGCAGCTGTGGCCGACAATTCTTTCTCTACGCAATCATACTCTCCTTATGATTTTTTCATTAGCTACATGTTGCAGATAAACAAACCTCTTGCAAAACGCAATCTAGATGATTCGACACTTAGTCTGTTAATACTCAGTTATGAATTCTTAGAAGTGGTTCTTATCAAATGAGTATGTCGGTCTCCGTATTGATTCGTGTTTTCTTCTCTGATGACATAGGATTTTTCTTTATGATATTGCAATTCATTGCAAAAAATAC
>DATBXD010000137.1:0-2400 GCA_036514475.1 Nitrososphaerales archaeon | reverse complement strand
GCGTTTTAAGGTCGTTGCCGAGGATCCGGATGACGATCTGGTTCTTAATACGGCGTACAGTGGTAAAGCCGCCTATATTGTTACAGGTGATAGGCATCTGTTGGCCTTGAAAGAATTCAAAGGAATCAAAATCCTCACTGTTAACGAGATGCTTCAAGCTCTTGTGAAACAAGATAGAAATTAAAACTACTCTTTCTTCATAGGGATTGGATAGAACATTAGGTGGGTCTACATGGACTTATGATGAAACCATTACTAAAAACGGAGTCTAACACAACAATAAAAGATTAATAATTGACAAAGTGGTTTCTGATAAGAGTCTAGAATTAAGTATTGTTTGAAACCAATATTGAGGCTAAACTAAGTCTATTATTATCAACTTTCCATAAATTGCATGTGAACTATTCAGATTATTATCATCTGTTACGCGTTATCAGAAGGTGAATTTATGATAGAGAAGAGGCTAATAATCTGCGCTGTTGCGAATTTTGATAATAGGTTTTTGAATAGAGGGGTCGGTGAAACTATCTTTCTAACGGCTTGTGATATGGAGAAGGAGCGGGAACGCGTTGAAAACGAGAAAAATGATATGACAATGGTTTCATTCGCGATAAAAGATACTGAGCAACTCATACTGCCGGTTTCTAAGAAAGAGTATAACAATCTTGGAAGACCAAGCGTCGGCGACATGATAACAGTTAAAGTTGAAATCTTAGCAGAAGCAGTCTGAAGACTTGTATTTTCAAGCAGTTACTTGATGTTATTATTTTCTTGTGGTTCTTGACTTTTTCAAAGGTTTGTTTTTTATTGGGCGTTTAACTTTTGTTTCTGTTGGTGGGAGTAAGCTAATGCATTTTCCTTTGGGGATTGGAGTTTGTATTTGTATTGTTACTCCTCCAAGTGGTTGTCCTTCAAGCCATTGAGATATATCTATTCTACGGTAGGGACGTAAACATCCTTCAAGATGTATACAGTATTGCTTTGGTTGGGCTGACCCTTTACAATAGTATCTTGCTGAGATTGAGCCTGTTATCTCAGCTGTTTTTGTATCGATCTTTCCTTGGAATTTACCTTCTAGGGTTCCTATATCCATTACTGTTCCTGAGATTCGTCCAGTTAATTTGTCGTTGTCAAACTTTGCGTTGGTTAGAGAACCTGTGATTGTTCCTGATAGTTCTCCGTAGATATTTCCAGTTATGTCACCGTCGAATGGGGGTTCAAGTATGTCGGTTGTATTAGTTGGTTTTATTATTCGTATTTCGAGTGGTCTTTGCTCTTTTGGTTTTAAGATGATTTTCTCCTGTGCGTGTGATATATTTACTTTCCATTTTCTTGGAAGTGATGATATGATTTTGAGATCTAGAGGTATTGAGGTTTCTTTGCGGGGGTTTCCAACGAGAAGTCTCATCGCGAATCCTGCTGCGCCAGGTGTTGGAGCGTATGCTATGTTTGATTGAACTTCATTATTATTTGGGTTAATATCGTTAGTTGAGGTTGCGACTGCTTTTAGACAGAAGTGATCTATTGTTTCGTCTGTTGCTAGTGGTGGAATGTACCATTTTATTGAGGCGGAGGCAGGGGGTGAGTTTTGGGAGCTGTCGGGGAAGTTTGATTGACCAGCTGTAAGAGTAGCTATTGTTAGTGTCTGTGTTACGCCGTTTTTATCGGTGACTGGGAGCCAGGATGAGGGGGCTGTTCCAACTTTCGCGTAGAAGAATTGTATTTGGATACTGGTTGCAGCTTGGTCTCCAATGTTTCGCACTCTGCAATATACTTTGTTTTCGAACTGGGTTGGGTTGCCTGCTGAGTCGAGGATGTTGATTTGAGCGTTCCATTCAGATGTTCCTCCGTTGTTGATAAAGAGATCCACGCTTGACCAATCTGGACTGGTTATTCCCACATATGGTTTGGAGAGCCACCAGTCTGCACCCCATCGTAGGAAGGTGACGTCGGCGCCGTAATTTGTCCCAACTGGATGCAGCCCGCTCGCGTAGAAGGCGAGTACTGTGGTTAGATGTTCTTTAGATCCGGTGCCGTAGATGTCTATTGCTGCGCTTACGCAGCCGTTGCGTAGAGTGCGAAATGTGTTTTCATCATTTGTTGGAATACCTGTTAAAGCACCGTGCGTGCTAAAGTACCATGTTAGAGCGCGGTACCATATTCTTGCGGCTTTGTAAATATCTAATCCTCCTCTGCTTTCTTTTCCGATACTGTAAACTGGGATTAGAGTGGGGGTTCTTGATGTTCTTTGATGTACTCCGCCTGCAGCCATGAGGTATGCTGTGTGGGCTAGTATTGTGCCTCTGTCGTATCTGAATCCAGAGTCAAGGTTGCGGTCTGCGAAATGGTCTTTGTTTCGATTAGCAAGCTCCGTATTTACCCATGAGGTTGAGTCTCGTG
>DATBXD010000136.1:0-6309 GCA_036514475.1 Nitrososphaerales archaeon | reverse complement strand
TACTTGTGCGCCATCCGTAAGGATGAATTGTTGAAATACATACTTGAAGGGTAGCGCACACCCTTCAAGCAACCCAACCTCAAACAAAATACGCTAGATACTCAAACACAATCCCATCTAAGCACATTCCCATCTACTGATATGCTCGCCCTATTCAAACTCATGTCTTCACTTGCTAAACAGGAAAAATCCATGAAACGATGGAAGATGCCAATAATGACCAATGATCAAAAAGGCTGATATGCGGTCAATAACAGCGCCAAGTTATCAAGCGAGCGTGAATCAACTGAGCGAAGTAATAAAAGGTAACTCCTGTCAAGTAGATTATTCCAAATTCCCATTGGAAAAGGAGTATGCTATCCACGTTGCTACTTTAGCAGGTTTGGAAATACCAAATGTAAAGTCCATTCATACTGGGCGCAATCCCGACGATGAAATCACATTCAAACTCGGATTGGGAAACGAAGACAATATTGCAAGTACCAATGGAAAAGAAGTTACTCTATACATGAATTGGTTTGACAAAATCAAATCATTCTACGGGCGAAGAGAAGATGATGATGGTGCAATTGTTCATGAAATAAGTCACGCAATACTGTGGGCACCTGAGTTCAATCCCTCTAAGCTACCGCCAATAGAAGGGATCGCCGACTACGTCAGACACAAGCGCGGAGGCAGAAGAGAGCAGAAAGAAATGGGCGACAAAACGATCTCGAAGGCATATCCCTACTATGAAAAAGGTGGAATATTGACCTCATTCAACAGCCAAGTTTATGCTCACTTTCTACTACATCTAGAGAAGCGTAGGCCAACGATTGTTGCGGACATCGTGCGTGAGCTGGTAAATAATTCCTATGATGAGAACATCACCTTTCCAAATTTCTTCGGTGGGAAAACTTTGCCAGAATTAGTCAAAACGTATGAGGATGAAGAGGAAAGAAAGATAATAGATGAACAGAAAAAGAATAGACCTAGACCTTTTTGGGAAAGTTTCTATGCTATGATTGTAGAATCTCTTAGAAGAATCATAGGGAGAAAATGATAAGTCAATACATTATCTTTGCATCGTGTATATTTCTGATTAGGGACTGTGAAGACTACTTCAAAACCTTTCATGGTGGTAAGGCTTTAAAGTGTAAAAACGATTAAGAAGCAAGGTAGATTGAACCGCGAGTTGTCTTTGGTTCTTCCTGATTGAAATGTTTGTTCTAATCGTTGTTAGAGGTGTAGCTTCATTATTGCGAGTTCATTTGGTGATGTGTTCACATACTCCTCTCCTATCTGATATAGTGAAATTAATGAGCAATTACTCACTTTCAGTAGGTTAAAGTCCCACCGTCTGCATTGGTATTGGATTTAGAGAATCAGTGTTTAAATGTTCCAAGGTGAATTTGAGCCCACGTACTTGGGTTGAGTTCCTGCCCTCGACATATTATGCTAAAGATTTATACTCATTTAGGGTATTAAGACCCCCCGGTCCACTTACAAAAATATATACATACCATTATTGGGGATATTATGAATACTGGGAATCTAACCAATTGACTTGGGAATCCCCCAAAGATAAACTCAGATTGTCAATTATTAATAAAATTCTAATTTTTATAGAATGCTAATGTTTTAAGATCACCTAGTTCTTTTAATCTTAACTTCAAAAAAGTATAAAACCCTCCGTATAAGGGTGAGCATTCGAGTTTATGTCCAAAATTAGAGTAGCGATTATCGGTGTAGGTAATAGTGCAAGCGTGTTTGTTCAAAGTTTAGCTTATCGCCAAGAGGAATGTACTATCAAGGGTATTTGGCATCCTGAGATAGGGGGATACGGCTTAGAAGATATTCAAGTTGTTGAGGCTTTTGACATTAATCAATCAAAGGTTGGGAAAGATCTAAGTGCTGCTATATCCATTAGTCCTAACAATACAACTAAGAATCTTGAAATCCAAAATCTTGGTGTTAAAGTTAGTGAGGGTTTGTTACTAGATGAACTTCCAGACCCAGTATCTAAATTAACGAATGTTAAGAAAAGTTACAAAGAAACAGATATAGCTCAAGTTCTAAAAAAAAGCAATATCGATGTGGTGTTAAACGTCATTTCATCAGGATTAGACAAAACCACCAAAGCATATGCTGAAGCTTCTTTAAAGGCAGGCTGTTCATTCATAAACTGTACACCCTCTCCAATAGTGCACGACTCCAATCTAGTATCTGAGTTTGAAGATGCAAAACAAATAGTTGTTGGAGATGACTTGATGAGTCAATTCGGAGGAACAGTATTCCACAAAGGAATTCTAGACCTAATGATTAAACGAGGTGTGAAAATTCTGAAAAGTTATCAGCTTGATGTTGGAGGAGGAGCTGAAACGCTTAACACTATCAACGAAGATGTCAAGAGAGCAAAAAGAAAAGTAAAATCATCAGCAATATCATCCGAAGTTCCTTACAAAATAGATACAGTGACAGGAACAACTGATTACGTCGACTTTCTGGGAAACAATAGAACAAGCTACTACTGGCTACTTGGGGAAGGTTTCAATGGAAGCCCAATTACAATAGATATCTATCTAAGAACTTCTGACGGATCTAATGCTGTAAACATCTTATTGGATCTCGTAAGAGTTGTTCATATTAGCAAAGAACGTGAAAGATACGGTGCGCCAAACGAAATATGTGGCTATGGCTTTAAAAGACCCCCTATACCAATAGTTCTTGAAAAAGCATATAACAAATTCGAAGAAACGTTTCTAAAATAAAAATGATTCATAAATCAATATCTTTGAAAAATAAGATACTTTTAATTATTTTCTTTTGGTTTCGTTAGTTAATTTCCATCAGTGTATAGTGGTTATGGTGGCATTCTGAAGTCTTCTTTGATTGTCGTAAGCACAAGATGAGTGTTAGTATGTTCCACATAATTGAGTGATAGAATGGATTTAGTGAATGTGCTTAGCTCCTGTCTGTTTCTGAATTTACCTATTATTATAGCATCTGTCTGACCTGTCACATCATAGACCGCGCATGTAGAGGAAAGCTTAGCTATTTCTTTCTCTATTTCCACTAGTTTTCCCTTAGAAACTGTAACTTCTGTAAGAGCTGTAAGTGGGTAGCCTAGTTTCTCATCGTCTAGCAATACTGTAAAACCTTTGATAAGTCCCTCTTGTTCCATTTTCTTAGTTCTTGATAAAACTGTTCCAACCGATACTCCGATGTGCTTGGCTACTTCGCGGAAAGATAGTCTTGCATCCTTAACGTATTCACTGAGAATCTTCCTGTCAACATCATCAATATTCAATATTATCTTGCTCTAAACATAGTCAACTATATAAAAATATGACGAAGCATCTTGCGAAATATCTACCTGGCAGAATCAATAAGGAAATGAGAATTATTCTGCTAGAATTGCTTCATCAGCCCATTTATCATCGATCTTATCTTTGAACATGTTAACCATCGGTAAGTAATTGTGGAAGAGTCGAATAGGTTTACCAAGCCTAATAGTTTTAACTTCGATTATTGAACCTTTTCCATGATTCTTCTCTAAGGAAGGCACCATAATTTCATTGAACTTAACATTAATCTCATCATCGGAACTGCCCTCTATTATCAAGGCAAGAACGGTATGTCCATCTATTTCTGCTATGTGAGATTCGTATAAGAAGTCTGTGAAGATTGTTCTAACGTTCTGCTCCTCTTTAACTTCATTTATGATTTTATTTTGCGAAATTCCTAGTTTGAACTTTACTAAGTAAAGATGTCTTGCATTGAACTTTCCAGTCCCGTCTGGCCCCATGTTCAAATCAGTATAGTATTTGAGTAGACCCTTTTCCTCCATTTTCTTACGTTTACGGTTAACTGTCCTTATCGGAACACCAGTTCTCAAACCTATTTGATTGTCTGATATACGTGGGTTTCTAATTAATGCTTTAACAATTATAATTTCTTGATTATCTAATTTTCTAACCATCCAAATCACTGTTTCATTTTAGTGACATATATTTCCTATTTATGCCAAATATTGCATATGAATGGCCTATATAATACGGGTGACCTATACATATATATATAGATACCTGAGACATAAGACACCATGGTAACATCATCTAAATCGGTTAATAAAGAATCAGATGAAAAAAATCAATATGACATAGCTGTCGAACAATTAGATAGAGCCGCAAGTAAGATGCACTTAGATTACAACTCAAATCAAGTGCTTAGGTATCCAAAAAGAGTTCTCTGTGTAAGCATACCTGTCAAAATGGATGATGGGCGAATTAAAGTATTTCAAGGATTTAGAAGTCAACATAACGATGCAAGAGGCCAGTTCAAGGGAGGTGTAAGATATCACCCACAAGTTACAATACATGAAGTTAAAGCCCTCTCAATGTGGATGACGTGGAAGTGCGCCGTTGTAGGAATTCCTTATGGTGGTGGAAAAGGCGGCATAATCGTTAATCCGCATGAACTATCCAAAGGTGAACTTGAAAGACTCTCCAGAGGGTTTTTTGCAGGTATCTCAGATATAGTAGGGCCTGAAAAAGACATTCCAGCGCCTGATGTATATACAGATTCACAAATAATGACATGGTTCATGGATGAATTTAGCAAGATAAAGAGGTATAATGCTTTTGGCGTAGTAACAGGTAAACCTATTAGCCTTGGAGGCTCTCTTGGAAGAGGAACAGCGACTGGACGTGGACTTGTCTTCACAGTAGAAGAAGCATCTAAAGTTCTAAAGATGAATCTAGCAAAGTCAACCGCAGCGATTCAAGGATATGGTAACGCAGGTCAATATGCACACATGTTCTTGGAAGAACTAGGAGTTAAGGTAGTTGCAATTACAGATTCTAAAGGTGGCGCATTAGACAAAAGAGGCTTAAATTACGGCAAAATATCAGAGCATAAGGCTAAAACATCAAAAGTCTCAGGAATCGCAGGTTCAAGTAACATATCAAATGAAGATCTCCTAGAACTTGATGTAGACATACTTGTTCCAGCAGCATTGGAAAATCAAATTACAATAAAGAATGCATCCAGAATTAAGGCCAAGCTAATCGCTGAAGCAGCAAATGGTCCAACAACTCCTGAAGCAGACGATATCTTGTTCAAGAAGGGCAGTACTGTGATACCAGATATACTTGCAAATGCAGGAGGAGTAACCGTATCTTATCTAGAATGGGTTCAGAACAATCAGGGCTACTATTGGGCGGAAAAAGAAGTAGATCAAAAACTGAAATCTATCATGGTCCAAGCTTTCAGTGACGTCTGGGCTAACACCACTAAATACAAAGTAGATATGCGACAGGGTGCATACATCACTGCGATAACCAGAGTTTCAGAAGCAATGAAACTTCGTGGCTGGGTTTAAAACAGCATACTGCTGTTGAACCCCCCTCTCTTTTTTCTTTTTAGTCATCTATAAAATTTCAAATAGAAGAGTTTCTTTTTCAAACCTTCTCTTTTCTTGATATCTAATAATTTGAATTTGATGCTGTGTGGGATAATGACTCTTTAGTCTAGATGTTTCATCTTCTATGTTTGTATAGTGCGGTGATCTGTTTTCGTTTATGGTTGAAATTAGAAGATGGGGTCAGGAGTATGTGGATAAGAGGAATTGGAAGGAGTATAACGAGTCTCTTGTGAGAAGAGGAGAGATACTTCTTGACTTTGATCTATTACATGAGTGGGAGGAGGGGCTTAAGGGGATGAACGAGAGGAAGAGGGGCGCGCCCTTCCGCTACCAGGAGGCGTTTATGAGGCTTCTCGCCTACGTTCACGTGTTGTTTCACCTGCCGTTTAGGCAGGAGGAGGGGTTCGTTAAAGCATTGTCAAAGCATGTGGCGGGTTTGAAGGCTCCGGACTGGAGCACAATCTGGGAGAGAACCAAGAATCTTGACATGAAGCTCGACGGAGTCAAGACTGATCAACCAATCTCTGTAGCGGTAGATTCCTCCGGCATCAAGGTTACGAACTCAGGCGACTGGATCCGGCATGTGTGGAAAGTCAAGCGAGGCTACCTGAAAATCCACCTCGCGGTGGATACAAAAAGCAAGAAAGCCGTGTCCATACAGGTAACGGAGGAGCACGTATCCGATGGGAGCCAGACGGAGCCCCTCATAAGAGAGGCGATGAGCAAGAACAATGTGGACAGGGCTTATGGTGATGGCGCCTACGATTCGAGGGCGAATTTCAATTTCCTCGCCGCCAACCGGATTGATCCAGCTATTAAGGTTAGGAAGAACGCGGTTCCAAAGGCGAAAGGTAGCTTCGCGCGGAAGCAAGCCATCATACAGCAACAGAGGGACTTTGAAGAGT
>DATBXD010000135.1:0-3103 GCA_036514475.1 Nitrososphaerales archaeon | reverse complement strand
ACAATTGAATCAAATTTCTCTGAAACCTCTCTTCGCGTGAGACCGGAGATGACGCCGGCGACGAATACGTTCTCTCTTCCTGTAAGATCTGGGTGAAAACCAGCACCCAGATCCAGTAGCGCGCCAATCCGCCCTCGAACTACCACACTCCCAGCATCAGGTTTTCCAACTCCACCGATGAGTCGAAGGAGTGTGGATTTTCCTGCTCCATTTGGTCCGAACACGCCAACCATACGACCTGACTCAATTTGAAAACTGATGTCGCGAAGAGCCCAAAGGTATTCCACAGGCTTTATACGGCCTAAACCACCTAGGACAGCCTCTTGAAGCGTGAAGGGCCGATCGGTATGGTAGCGACGGAATTTCTTGCTCAAGCCATTAACTACGATCACATAACTCATTTATAATTCCTCAGCGAAATAATAACTTGCCCTTTTAAAAATCTTAAAGCTAAAGATTAATAATCCAGTAGCAAGCAGACCTACTAATAGCAAAGATAGGTTATCCGGCAGCTCCCCACGGATCAAGATAGCACGGTAAGCCTCTATTATGTGAACCATTGGGTTGAGATTGTAGAGTGTTTTGAAACGTTCTGGAACCTTGCTTGCGTCGTAGAATATAGGTATTAAAAAAAAGAGAAGGTTGAGAAAAACGCCTAGCAGGTACTGGGTGTCACGAAAGACAACCTGGAATGTGGCTAGGAGAAATGCAAGGCTCAGTGTTAGGATAAATTGAATCGCAATTGCTACAGGCAAGGCTAGAGATGCACTTGTTAATCGAATGCCGTCAAGTTTTAGGAAGATCAATAGAATTGGAATCGCTATCAGGAAATGAATCAGACTGCTCGTGACGCTGACTGTTGGCAGAATGGCGGCAGGGAAGCCTGGTTTTTTTATGAGATCGCGGTTTTCAACGATAGCGCCTGTAGCTAGGAGCAATGAGGACTGGAACCAAATCCAGGAGAGAAGGCCGGTGAAGAGGAATGAGAAGTAGTTTGGGATATTAACTGGAACGACCATGTTGAATATGAAGAGTAGGACAAGTAACTGAAAAAGCGGATTGAGCAGTGACCAGGCTATACCTAGCACAGAGCGTTTATAACGCAGCTTCATATCACGAGCAACTAGTTCGAAAAGCAAATCAAATATGTAAATTAGGCGTCTAGGCGGCGAAAGTTTAGGGATTATCATTGTTGAAATACAACATAAAGTTTAATTTGAAAGCTTTGTTGTTAAGCTGAGTTAGTTTAGATCAACACATATCTCAAATACTAGTGATGGGTTCTGTTTGCAGCTTGTGCTGTTAAAGCCTTGAAACCATACTGAGTATCGGTCTTATTCTCTCATTAATGACGCCTTGGAGTATTTGCGCAAATAACAGGACTGTTAATACCCCTGTTTGGACTGGTCTCGAAGCATCTGTGCGAAGGGACCCATATTAGCGTCGTGAAGCATCTGCATTAGATTTGCAAGTTCACCTTTATCCATCCAATGAATTAAAAAGTCTCTGTGGCGTTCTGCTAGCGTAGTAAGGGGAGTACCAGCCAGAAGGTCCTTTTCAACTGCATCTATACCTTTCCCATAGTAATTTCCCCCCCAACCTAATCCCCATTTAGTGTTGAATGGGAGCATAATTAACATCGTAAAAAACAGGGCATATTGGACAAATGATTTTAAATTTGCCCATCCATATAACTCCCAAATGAAGAATGCAGTGCAAAGAGCCGGAACAGCGAGAAGAACATACCAACCGGGCAAACCCTCATAACCATGCATTCCGATCACTTCTGCCCTACCCACCCCCAGTGCAAGTGCGAAAGAGGCTAAATTGCCGAGATATAAAAGAATTCCCAAGCTGCGTTGCCTCTCTGAGTAATTATCGTGTAATACCCTGAGAATACCCAAAACTGCACTTGGTATTAGAAAGCTCATTACTACCAAAGTTGACAACTTCCACGAACTGTTGGCGACTGGTCCCAGTCCAAGGGCCAGGAATTTAGCTGCTATTATGAGCACTTTTGGGATACTATGGCTGAGGGGGACCCATGAGGGTCTTTGATATCCTACGAAGTATAATGCTGAGAGGCATAATGCCACCCCAGCAGACCCAATCAAAAATGCGCTAACCCATAGATGTCCACCAGATCTTTTCTCAGAATGCAGGTGTAGTACACCGGTATAAATAAGCCAAAATGCCGTTATAGGTACAATTAGTAGCCCATTTGCTCCACATAATGGGAGCATCATGAGTGAAAATCCAGATATAAGTGCTGCAACAGGTGTTGTTAGGGTTTGATATCTGACAAGAACAAGAAGCAATGTTAATGTTAAAGCAGTTGGGAGGACGAAGCCAATCTGCCAGCTCCAAAAAAGATTTTGCCAGTTTCCAAGGTGAAGTAGAATTATGGGGAAAAAGGCGTCTGCGAAACTTGTTCTGCCTCCCCGCATGTGACGAGCGACTAAGATAACAGCAAAAGAAATCGCTCCTAATGTGACAACATTAAAAACCATGCCTATACGGAAATCCCCATTTGTGAGCTTAAGTAGTCCCAATAATATAAGCCGGGGCAATGGAACGCGATGCTCGCTGTTCTGTCTCCAAAGCCACGCTGACAGATCTGGCTCATTATTAGTTAATGGTTGTACAAAAAACCAATCCTCGCTCAAGGGGATATTTCTTCCATACTTAAAGGTACAAATTAAAGCGACAAGCATCATGATTAACCATACACTCCAGACAAATACCGATGCACCTCGATTAGATAGTATTGATCGCATAGTTGTATCGATTTGGAGAATTTTTTTAGATTCCATAGTAGTAAGCATGTATTGATTATTAATAATAAATTTGGGTTTATTTCTTTACAAGTACAACACGCATTTGCGGTTGAGCAAAATGATGTATCATATTGTTAGTAATAATCATATCAATGGTTTCATCTGCATAGCTTAGATTTAAAGCATTTTCTTGCGGTCTATACAGGGATTATCTATTACATCAGAAAGTGTAATATTACCCTTTTTACAAACATTTTTGTTACCCAATACCACACCCTACTTGCAGTACTTTATCTGTGTCATGAATATAATGATTTATCCAGTTA
>DATBXD010000134.1:0-4363 GCA_036514475.1 Nitrososphaerales archaeon | reverse complement strand
TCTTTTAGCTAATGCGGAGATTTCTGGTTCTTCTTGAGGTATGAAGTGTTGATTTCGCCCAATTATAATAACTTCAAGACCCATTGCGGAAAAGAAATGGCCATATTCCGCCGCTATATAGCCAGCGCCAATAATAGCTATGCTTTTGGGAAGTTGCTTAATTCTGAGTAATGTGTCGCTTGTTAGGTAACCAGCTTCTTCTAAACCCGTTATAGGCGGAATAAATGGTCGTGAGCCTGTAGAGAGAAAAATCATTTTAGAGGTCATAGTTTCGTCACCAACTTTTATCGTGTATGGAGCTACAAATTCAGCTGTAGACTGATAATAGTCTAAATTACTACTATTTGACAATCCATTTCTAATAATATTAACTTGATTGTCTATTAGTGATCGCATCCGCGCCATAACTGCTAATGAATCTATTTTCTTGATCTCAACCTGAATTCCAAACACATGAGCTTTCTGAATTAATCTCACAACGTCAGATGGATAAATCAAAAGTTTTGAAGGAATGCACCCTCTTGTTAGGCAGATTCCTCCAGGTTCATCTTTGTCAATCACGGCAATCTTCGATTCGGGATTCTTATGGATAAAATCAGATCCAAGCTCCATTCCAGAACCTGATCCAATAACAATCAAATCATATTCTTTCAAAACTTCCACCACTAACTAACAAAGATTCATTGCAACATGATTTTCTCATTTCTTACAAATAAATGTATGCTCGTGTTTACTTTTCTGGAAATACAATTAATTGATCTAACTCTAAGTTAATAGCAACAGACCTAAACTCGCGTTTAACTAGCTAAATAGATTTAAATGAAATCCCAACAAGTATCTCAGCGGCATTCTCCAACCCCTACTCGATAAACTAAGTGATGAATTTAACCGAAAGAGAAAAGAAAGCCCTCAATCCTAGAATCTGGATAAGAGATTGAGAACAGTTAAGATCATCGGGTTAGTGTTGGTTATACTTGGCGTAGGACTCTTGTTTCTTCTCCGTGAATCACTTATTCGCATGTTTATCTTCCTTCTAGAGTTATTCGGTATTCTACTTGGGATTATTTTGATAGTAGTGGGATTATCGATAATTCTCGGAGCACGGTATGCAACCATTAATTTTCGCGATTATATGGAAGTTTCAGAGAACGAACGAACCTTACGCATCTAAACTAATGTTAATCATATTTGTATGCGAAGATTGTGGACTGTGATTCTAGTTCCAACCTTTAGAAGAAAGAAATGCTGCAAAAGTATCTCATTAGCAACCAAAAAATAAACCATTACTTGCTTAACCTTCCAAGATATCTAAGAACATAGCATTAAAGCTCATGAATCTATGACTAGCAGAATGATATATCTAAGAATACTGCATAGTGGCCCATATATTTATCAGAACGGCTATGGTGTACTGCTCTGAATGAATTCGCTTGACAGGCCTTACTTTGGATGATTCTAAGATGAGACGTTACGCGATTGGGGTTGTCGGGGATGTGCATCTTGGAGCTGTGAAGTGGAAATCTGCGTTAGCTCTTGGTGAGCAGCTTGTCGACTACGGTTATAGGATTGTTTCCGGTGGCCACGGCGACTTGGCGAAGGCACTCGCTGAAGGTGCTAGAAAGTCCACGCGATACCGTGATGGAGACCTAATCTCGATTCTTCCAGGTTTGGATCCTTCAGTGGCGGACGAGTATAGTGATATCACAATAGCAACAGGAATTGATCATGCGAGGAACCTACTCGTTGCAAACAGCGATGCTGTGGTAGCAATAGGCGGAGGTGCGGGAACTCTCTCTGAAATTGCATTTGCATGGGCTCTAAAGAGGCTCATCCTTGGATACCGGGTTGATGGGTGGAGCGGCAAGCTAGCTGGAACGCGCATAGATTCGAGAATCCGATACCCAAAGATACTCGATGATCAAGTCTACCCTGTCAATAACGCAAACGAAGTAATCAAGTACATTGCTAGACTCCTTCCGAAATACAACCGGCGAGACACAAGGATCGTTATTTGAAAGAAGTACTTGGCTTGAAGTTTGATATACCAAATGGGTCAGATCACTTCAAATGTTTTGAGTCGGACTTGTAATGTGTATGGGCCATTATTTTTCGAAAAATGAGGAATTGAGAGAGAATTTGCGGGCAGGAAAGTGTTTGAGAAAATGATTTTCTATGAGTAGCTTTGAGGAATTGTGTTGTTAGTTCACTGAATCTCAATTTTTATTCTTCTTTTGGAATTGGGAAATTAATTATGAACTTAAGTCTCCGTAAGAGCGAAGGATCCAATTCTTTTTTTCTATTCGAAGCTATAATCACCAGTCCGCGGTAACTCTCTATTTGCTCTAGTAGAAAGTTTAGCTCGATGTTCGCGTATCGATCATGACTGTTTTTCACCTCTGTACGTTTGCCGAAAAGGGCTTCGGCTTCATCAAAGAACAGAATTGCCTCAGTATGCTCAGCTATTTCAAACACTTTCCCGAGATTCTTCTCGGTCTCACCGATATAATTGCTCATAACTGCGGACAAATCAATTCTATATAGATCAAGCCGCAGTTCCTTAGCTAATGTTTCTGCTGCAATTGCTTTTCCTGCGACGCTAGCTCCGACAAATAAGATAGAGACCCCAATACCATCTATCGCAGAGAGTGACTCTACCTCTCTTTTAGATCTGATATGCAGGTTGACATCAGAAGTTATCCGAGTAAGCAGTTTCTTATCCAGTTCGTCGAAGAGCTCGCGTTTCTCATTCCGTAAATCGGGTTCAACCCAGTTTTCAGGATAGATGAATTCTTTACGATTGGCTTCCCAGACTCTGTAGTTCTTCTGCCAAGTCCACTTAGGATTGAACCATTCTTCAAAGACGAATCGAATTTTCTGGGGGCTCTCTAGTACCGTCACATTTTCCATTTTTTCGAGTCTTCTTGTGTTCGCTGCGTCTTCTTTTCTTATTCTTAGCTTAATTTCTTTGCCGTTTGGAAGATTGGATGAAATAATTTTCTCTTCGAAATCGCTAGGCACAATATAGAGTGGAATGAACGCTTTCAGACCCATTATTGCCGCGTTGGTGAGCAGTGTATCCCCGATTCCATAAGCGATTTTTGCAACTGTGTTTGATGATGCTGGGGCAATTAATAGAAACTCGTATTTATGTGTCTGCATCCATGGGGCAAGAAAAGGTGAGTTCGAGTTGACTTCACAGGTTACTTTTTCGAAACTCTGCTTAACTTCCTTCTCAACTCTGTAATATTTTAGAACAATCTCGGCGGCTTTGGAAGTGAATACCTGTATTTCCACTATGTCCTCATATTGCTTCTTCATTTCTTTCATTACTTGCACGAACTCAGCAATTCTATCGCCTGCACCTGTAATTCCCCATGCTATCTTTCTTTTCTTGAGCTTTGTTTCATTCGCAGCCACCTTAAATAACCTCTTTCATTTCTAATATTTGTTGAGAAACTCAGCGAATCGATTAATTGTTTTCCCGAGACTTCTAAAACCCTCTTCATCCTGTTTCGCGCCATCTAGGGTATCTTTGGTCCAGAATGTAGCGCCCAAGTTTGACCCAAAAAATCCACCGCCGACAGGTATCATACCATTTAGAATGTAGAAACTGTGAATTTGCATCAATGCGTTTTCTTGACCACCCATTCTATCACCTCCAGCAGCGATTCCCATACCAACTTTGAGCTTAAAGAAATTCTTATCCGAATATACAACTGCACGGCACCTGTCCATTACCGTCTTGGTTTGAGCGCTGATTCCCCCATTGTAAACCGGCGTAGCGAAGATAATACCTTTTGCCTCTTTAAGCGATGTGTAAAGTTCCTGCATACCATCTACGTATTTACATGGTTTGTTTTCAGGGCAGAAGTCACAATGAGTGCAGAACCCGATTCGTTTCCCCCTCACAGTCCAGAACCGAGTATCAAACCCCTTTTCCTCAAGCATGCGCAGAGCCTCTTTAAGGATGTACTCAGTGGCTTGCTGCCTTGGACTGCCGCAGATACCAACAACTAACATGACTTACCACACATCAATACGCAACACGACACATTAAACTTTCTGAAATTAATAGTGATAATTTCCAAACAAGAAGTTAACAAATAGTTTTTGAAATACTTAAAGACAAGTTCACTTCAAATAAATAGAATATTCTTGTTATTAATTAGCCAGCTATTCTCTACGCTGAATTCTGAGGTAATCCATGACATAAATGAGAACGGTCATTCCAATTACCATGTAAATTGGAGCACCAAACACGTTATAGGTGACTTCTAAAAACGCAATGTGTTTTATCAAAGGAAATTGACAGGAGCGTCTTAATCTGTCTTTTGTATCTGGTATCGTGTGAATATCAAGAAGA
>DATBXD010000133.1:0-2806 GCA_036514475.1 Nitrososphaerales archaeon | reverse complement strand
TTCGTTGAATCTCTAACAATTCCTTCAGCAATTCAACATCATCTGAATTTGGAAGCTCTTTTGATAAATTCTTGAAAATCTTATCGTAGATATCAGCCATGGCCCAACTACACTGTTTTTCTATAAAAGGTTTTCAAGTTATATCTTTCATTTGAGAATAAGCTTGAGAATGATGCATTAAATTATTCAAGGTTCTTCTGCAAGGCGAAAAGCATTTTAGGTATATCTTCTCCCTCGAATATCTCATCGTATATGTCTGGGTATATTCATTCAACACGATCTTTTTCTGAAGATTGAACTATTAGAATTAAGTAATACATTTCCTTATAGAGGTTCCTGAAAACTCGAAGTTTATTGACAAACTTTACCTCATCAACATCTATATCGGGAGGATAAGCCATAATGTAGAAAGTCTCGCGACCTGAATGAACTTTTCAATTTTGTCTTCTTTTTTGACTAATTCGTAGAGCTTACCACGGTGATTTTCCTGTTTCCTCTATAGATGTGTTAAACTTCTTTGCAAGGCTATACGCTTTGGAATAAGCTGTTGAAGTAGGTCTAGAGAGGAAATAACAAGCCTATTACAAACATCACTAGAAACACAATGAGAAAGATTTGTACATGAAACGTGTTGAACTTGCCCCAGAACTTATGTTTAACTTGTATATACTGGCTACAATTAGTATGTAGCAAGGAAAGTGGGACTCAACGGCTTGGTTTGTTATGGTCTTTATTGCGTCAGGTGATATACTTATGACGGCACTTGTAAGATAACCCCAATACATTGTTCGCCCCACAAGATGAATTGCAGTAGGTACAAGTACGGCAAAAACAATGGGAAATAGAGGAGTCAAATATTTAGACTGGAGTTGAAATACCCCGACAACTCCCAGCATTAGCGCAATCAGATAGCCCCCGTGATATAGACTTCCATTTGAATAATAGGACAAAAGGATATTTCTCTCAGTTGTTAAGATGTTCTCGCTCATATGTCTGTGAGAACAGTCATCATCCCGATTTAAACGTTCATGTTAATCTAGGTGTATTATTTCTTCTTTGAGACATTTAAAGCCTTTTGTTTCTCGGATAGCCCTCTAACGCAACAAAACCAAATAAGTGCGGGGGGTGGGATTTACGCCTACTAGGTTTCGAACCCACGAACCCCAAAGGGAGAGGATTTCCCTTCGAAATCTGATCTTGAGTCCTCCGCGTTTGACCTGGCTTCGCTACCCCCGCATTATACAGAGGTTCACATATTCTCTTTGAACCGCTGGCAACCAGAGTTATTGAATAACTAAAGTAAAAGTGTTATCGTTGAAATAATTAACATTATTATTTGGGTAATTTATCGTTAAATGTCTATATCAATCACTTTTTCCAATTTGATCATAGCAAGAAAGATGTCGAACCTCTAACCCATTAAACAACACCCTTGGGTATAGTCGAAGCAGATTTCGAGATCAATGTCATCAATTCATAGATGGAAAGATAATCATACATCGACTAAGAAAAACGGTGATGATAAATAATCCTATCTAGCAACAATCTCAAGTACTGAGAAAGCACTGATAAATTCACATTATATATTAATTTCAAAAATATATTACTAGACACCTATTATCTACTATTAGCTTCAAATGGTGACAGAAAAGTATATAGTGTAACCTTAATCGGTTGGTAATCAGGTACTTGAAATTCTTAGTGTATTGGGTGATTATTCTTGAATATTGTTAAAAAACATCAAAACTTTAATGTGTTTAAACAACTTCTATTCTTAACAATTGTTTTTTCATTACTATCACCAGTTTTAGTACATGCAAATGACGGTGCTAGTGTAGAGATTCTCTTGAATGGATATGACGGTGAAACTCCTTTAACCGCCAGTCTTATCAATTTCTCTTTCGAGACATTAGAAAGTAAAAATATTACATCTTCACCGTTCACATTTACAGGTCTTAACCTAAGCGAATCATACACTATTGTGTTAGATTATAAAGGAATACCTTATTCTGCTCAGGTAAATACTAATCAAACTTCTCAGCAAGTTAAGATAGAACTATATGATGTTACATCATCAGACGAAAAAGTTATAGTTTCGTTCCATCACATATCTCTTGCAAGGAAACAAAACTCTATAGTGGTAGCAGAGGTTATCGAGTTTTTTAATAGTGATACAAAAGTGCTTAAAGATATAGATATTAAAATATCTCTTCCTAAAGGGTATAGTAATTTAACAAGTTCACAAAGTTCATTTCTAACAGTATCTGATTTTGGATATTTCTTCCGTTTACCTAGTCCAATCAAACCTAATCAAACGCAGGTTATAGATTTGACATATGTAATAACCCCAAGTGAATATGAATATAAGTTGGTTCAAAGACCTTACTATGATACCCAAATATTCATAGTAACAACAAAAGTTGGTGATATTAACGGTGATCTTAAGATAAATTCTTATGAAAGCATGAAGAGTTACGGAGACCCGATAGATATAGGTGGATCTAAATATGACGCTTATAGTACTGACAACATATATGCTGGAGAAAGTGTTTCTGCATCCATCATTGGTTATAAGAATGAAGACCTGACAATGTTTTATGCAGGCACTGGTGTTATCGTACTTTTACTAATAAGTGGTGTTGCTTTTGGGTTTAGAAATTCAAAGTTTTCTAGTAAAAGACCCAAATCTGAAGAAGATGATATAAACAATCTACTATCAAAGCTAGAACAAGATTTCAAAGAAGGAAAAATAAAAGAAATAGAATACCTAAAACAAAGACTAGAATATAAACAAAGATTAGAAAAT
>DATBXD010000132.1:0-2491 GCA_036514475.1 Nitrososphaerales archaeon | reverse complement strand
CCGCAGGGCCGCCCGCTGCAAGCGATGGGCCGATTGCCACAATTCCTGCCAGCAGAATAATCGAGGCGACAACTAGGATCGTTCCTTTCTTCGCATACGGATTAGTTATAGACATAAGACAAGCGATAATAAGGTACATAGTTATTCATTTTTCCGCGTCTAAGAAGCTTTTTTCAACCTCATTTTCACTGTATCCTAACAGAAATGAGATATCATTGATTTAAAATCTCGAATTAGTCTTCATTCCAGCGTTTGGTCAAGAATCAGTCGGAGAAAACGTTTAGACACATAATTATGAACAGATGATTTTTCCGAGGCTGGAAAATAGCCCAGAATGTGTAATGAATCTTTACTCGAACTGCTTCAGCTTTGATGAATCGTTAATGAACGCGTATGTTCGTTACGCGATGGGCGCTGTATGCACAAGATATGTCAATGAACATTGGATTCTCAACGGATAATTATCAATGTCATAACATTTTGCTTCGTTATCAGGTGCCGGCTCCAGAAGGATATACATTCATTCAGCTATTATTTAGGATATTCTTGGTTTGACTTATAATTGGGCTGCAACGCTTGTCGATCAAGTTCTGCCTTTACATACGGATTGGAGTAGTTGACTCTTAATTTTGTCACTGTACCGCCGCGACCTCTTTGGCCAGGGTAACGCCTAGTCTCTAAGAGTCCACGTGTGAACAGGTCCGCCAATAAGGGTCCGGGTTGTCCATTAGACCTGTACATCTTAGACGCAGAACTATTTGTTCCCTTCGCAAGTTCCAATATGTTCCTCCAGCCAGCGGATTCGATTGAAACCCTGTCAAGTGTGTAATCTCGAAGGAATGCTTGAGCTAAGAATTGAAAGATCTTTGCTTCATCTTCTCGACTAAAGTGTATTTTCTGCGAGGGTTCAGGAATATGGTCTTCAACAGGTTTCTTCTTGGGTGAAGGGTCTGGATGCAACTCTTGTTTGATTGGTGGATATTGCGAGGTTGATTCTTTACTGTCGTCAGAGAAATCGAGCCAGCGTAAATATGGTGATTCTGCCTTCATCAGATTAACCTGTTTCTCATTGAGGATGCCTGGGGCTACTGGGATTATTAGAACGCCCTTTTTTTGGTCAGTTAGATCGCTTAAATGTACAACCAATCTTAGAACCGCGTTAAACTGGTTGATTGAAATAAGATATTCTAAGCCGTGCAGTATCAGTACGGGATTTTCGGCCTTCTGAAGAAAAGATTTGAGTGTTATCAAAAGGCCACGGAGATCGGTAGGACCAATCGAGCTTGTGCTCCCCTCCTCACTCAACCATAGAATCGGAGTGTGCTTCAAATGGTAGGTTTCACGGATCTTATCCGGAGAATAGCGACTGACACAAAGTCCCAGGTATCCACTCAGAACAAGGTTGGAAAAAACTTCGAAGGATTGCTTTGGGACCGGTTCGATTATTAGATATGTGAATCCGTTTTTCAGCTCTTGAACTAACTCTGTTCTGGAAATCTGGAGTATTTCTGGCTCAGGTGCAATGGAGAAGAACGCATGTTTTCTAAGACCCAACAACATCAATCCCATAGATACTGGAGCAAGATACGGAACAATGTTTAGACCACCAAGATATCTTGCCAAAAAGAACGAATGATACGCTATGCTAAGAATGAGAATTCCAAATGACAAGTATATTATTTGTTGTCTCAACAGCGGAGATTTTTTCGAACGGTGAAAAGTGAATAAAGATATGTAAATCAGGATGTCACAAGCGATGAAGATTAGGCCAATGCCGTAAGGACTTGCATATTGTGATAGAGGTCCAGCGCCGCCAATCCATCCTGTCGATGAAAGTCTGGGTGTCCCCATTATAAAAGTGGGATTGAATATCAAAGTTCCCCACAAGAAGACGATGTATCCGTAAGCTCCAATGAGTGTGAGCATCTGTTTCTTGGTTAATCTAGAACTGGTAAAACTAAGGATGAAGTGGTAAATTAGAACCATTTGAAATGGGAAGCCGAAAATATTTCCCCACCAAATTCTAGAATAGAAAGTCTCAGCATCATCAGCCAATTGCGCCCAAAAAGAGGTGGCGAAGAACAGTGCCATAAATATAACCCAAGTTGTGAAGATCCAGTGAAATCTTCTTTTTAAGGGCATTCTGAGAATGTATTGCAGCATTACCAAGGTTACTGTAAGCCCTACCGCATATCCAAATGGTGCTGGGCTAACGGGGTAAGGCAATTATCAAGGTTAGCGAAGATTGCGCCAACATATAAACATGTGGAAACACGGTTCTCATGCGTCTGTTGTGCATAGGTGAGGAATTACTGAGATTGACAGGGCTTATGCGTAACTATGAGTGAGCGGTCTTCGTTTATTAAGATGCAATTCAAATCACGTAGCAATTTATTAACTTTTAATTATCTTAAATTAATCATTTGACAGTATCTAATATTTAATCGAAAACAGTTTTTATTAATCCATACACCTCTAAAAACCCTAATTG
>DATBXD010000131.1:0-2089 GCA_036514475.1 Nitrososphaerales archaeon | reverse complement strand
CTGAATTGCGGCTAGAAACGACGGGCCTGGAGATGCCACTCAAAGGCCATTTTGAAATCAACAATGAGAACGCGTTGATTTACGAATCAAAAGTGTTCGACGAAATCTGGGGCGGAGATACAATCTCTCTTCAATTATCATCCGCAGGAATAAAGACGACCAGCACAACTGATTCAGCTACGCTAACAACTGCTACCAATCCCACATCTGAAGAAGGATATGCAAAATCTTCAACCTTTGCACTAGCGTTAGTTGCCACTCTGGTAGTAGTTGCTCTTGCAGTCGTTATGCTCATTCGAAGAAGAAATACTGTTTAATCAATCTCTCGAGCTCAGATAATACTCAGAACCCAATTAGACACTTTTGACCTTGTAATTCATCTAAAGTAGACATCCTATAGAGAATACACCATCTCTGTCTAGTTGCTAATTAACTCTCAAAGCTTCTAAGTAGTGCAACATTGAAGTGGGATTATGGCCCATCTTTGAGGAGATGGGCCTAAACAGTCCCATTCTTGTTTCGGTTACCTGATGTGGAGACCTCACGAACCGGGAGTTAATGATCTATATTGTATATTGTTACCCTGTAAGAGTTATAGATGAGATTAGCTTTAATGTATCTACGTTGTTTGCCTGCATTCTTTCAGATGAGATAGTGTAAAGCGTTTCGCCAATGTAGAGGCTTCGAACTATTTCGCTTGAAGAGAACATGTAGTATCCGCTTTTCAAGAATACATCTGGGTCGCCTATGTGAGTTATTGTTCCTTTAAGCGATATTCCTTTCGTGGCATCTACTTGTAAGACATACGCTCCTTGAAAAACGTATTCACCGTATGCTTCTGGGGGTGCTCCTTGTGGGTATTTCTCAGGAAAGATTTTTGCCTCAAGTATGGGAAAGACCATTGGACCATTTCTTGAACCGAAGAGGAATGCATGAGGGTCGCTTAGGGCTGCTGAATCCGTTCCTCTATCACCAATTATTAGCTGGCTTACTTCTTTAGGATTGTTTACGTCAGCTATGTTGAAGAGAGATACTTTAACCCCTTGATATAGAGCGAAGTCTCCTTGCTTTGATTCAACCGTGTCTTTTCCAATACCGATTATGTGATTCGCATCGAACGGGTGAAGGTAGTTTGAATATCCGGGGATTTTGAGTTTTCCAAGTACTTTCGGTGCTTGAGGATTAGAAAGATCTAAGGTAAATAATGGGTCTACATTCTTGAAGGTTACAAGATAGCCTTTTGCGCCCATGAATCTTGCTGAGTATATCTGTTCTCCCGGTGCAAGGTCTTCAAGTGTTCCAACAGTTTCTAGTTTTTGATTTAGAATGTATACATTATTACTAAATCCTGATCCTTCTGGGCTAAATGCGCTCGAGGTTGTCGCTATTCTAAGGTGGTCTTCAAATTCGTCAAGCGAGTACTGGTTAAGAACTCTGCCAGTAACCACTCCTGTTGCTTCTATCTTCATTGTTCCTTTGTTAATCGATATTCTGTGGACGACGGTTTTTCCTTCGTTTGACCAGCCTCCCCCATCTGGTAATATTACATAGATATTACGTTGTGAGACGTAAAGTGTAGATGCGTAGCCAGTTAGCATAACTTTCATTGTGGGTTTCTCGTTTCCATCCTGAATGTTAATTGCTACTATCATCGTGTAAGATGAAGAAACGTCTCCGTTGTCTGAGTACTGGATTTGGTTAACTGGAACTTTCTCAGTTTTTCCTTCAGAACTTATTGTTGGAAGAATAACTTCGTACTTGGTATTTGTGTAGATTACTGCTGGCTGTGAAGCTACCACGTATACCCAGTTATCAATCATTCTCGAGTTGACATATGTTCCATTCATCGAGATGTCGCGGACAAGTTTGGGACTTTGTTTCAAAGAGGTGTCGTAAACCTTAATGTGAAATCCAGTAACGTAAGGAGCGATGATTCCCCCTGGTCTAATCGCTGGTTCGATCAACCCAATAGGAGGTTCTCGCATAATATATGATCCATCCTCGAAAATCACTAATCTGTCTTGACCTATGAAAAGCCCCGATATTCTACCTTCCACTGATGACTTTGAAACGATTTTCATCTGGTCGG
>DATBXD010000130.1:0-17516 GCA_036514475.1 Nitrososphaerales archaeon | reverse complement strand
TAGAAGCGCGACGAACACGCTGAAATAAACATAGGAAAAAGCAGAAACAAGACACAACCATAAGCCAAACCAGATCAAACCGATAAGAAAAACCCCACTCAACCAATAAGAAACGTTAACCCAGTTTTTAGAAGTCACCTATATATCTACAACTCAAGATATCAACGAAAATACTCGGAATGTTCCCCATGTTCCTGCGTTCGGAACGTTCCCGATTGTTCCCCGGTGATCTGAAACCATCCTGTCTCTGCTACGGGCGGGAACAGAAATGTGTTTCAAATCCTAGTGGAACAAGAGACTGAAAAGCAATTCTTCGTAATGTTCGTGACAAGAGGGGTTGCGATGAGGCAAGAGAGGTTTATCTTGGGATTCGGGATAAGTTCGTAAAATTGATGGGTGAGTTGCCGAGGCTGGAGCAATCCAGGCTAGTTTCAGAGAAGCTTCAGGCTTGTTTTCAATGTGGGCTTGATGAAGCTTTGAAAAAAGATCGATGGTTTCCAAACTGGTAGAAGAACATGGTCTTGACAAAGTTGATGTGTTCCTCCGGAGTGAAGGATTGCTAGTGTACGATGTGAACGTCAGAGCGACGATAGCCAAGAAGTGGGCCATGACAGAATGGGTTCCTCCTGGACTAGATAACAAGAAAGCCGACATAATGTATGAAGAGGAGTTTGAAGATAAAAAACATAAGATACTATTTCTTGAAATTCACAATGCTAACAACTATGAAGAACTGTGGCAAAAGCTGTTTGGCGCGAAGTAAAGATTCTACTCTCAGGTTACGCGCAAGACAAATGAGTTCCTACAAATTTCTGATTGAAGGTTTTAAGTTAATAAATGGTAAGAAAGGCAATAAGTAATCTATTTTAACATCATTATATCAAAACAATACAAATAAGATCAAATGCTGAATCCTAACATTATAGTAAATTACCATTTAATATAGATAGGTTTTGCGTAAATCTTTTTGAACATATTCTTTTCATAAAATTGCTCCAATTTATCATTCTTCAGAGATTGAATTATTAGAATCTTATTCATTCGATTGTTGTTTTCATATGTGATCTTATTTAGTAAGCTAGATGCCACGCCCATTATTCTATATTTGGCTATTGTGCCTAAGAAGTAACATCCTCCAACATTGTTCTTTGAGAAAAGGGCTGCACAACCTGCAACTTGACCATGTAAAGTTGCAAGAAAGAAGTCTACATCAGGTCGTAAAGATATGGTTTTTATTCTTCTTAAGTACTCTGGAATCTGATTTGAAGATACTAAAAATGATTCCGAAAAAACTTTGATCCAAACGTCAATTTGATAAGGTTTGATCTTAGTAACATCGATTGGTCCTTTTAATTTAGTGTCTCCTCCTGAATGAATCATAACGTACAATTGGTCAGATTCTTTAAATCCCTTATCTGTAATTTTCTTAACTAATTCGTTGTTATTTAGAAAAGGTGTTATGTAAAAGCAAGGATGAATATTGTATTCTAAATACTTCGAAATTACTTCATCTATTGTCTTTGATGTGATTTCAGATTTTGAATGTATCCTAGTAACGTGATTAAAGAAATGATCATCATATAACTTTTTGTTCATAAGAATTAATAGTGAATCTAAATGAGTATCTCGAGACCAAAGTGAAAACCATGAATTTTCATTATCTTCAAAGACATTGATGTCATCTATTGAATACATCGAAATCACTTATTTTGAAGCCGATTATTGTCAACATTGTTTGAATAGTATTAATTACGCTATTATTGATCAATTTTGGATCACTAATTACTTCGTTAATCAATAATAGCATAGAGTCGATTGCTTTTGGAGTATCAAGATCATTATCAAGAGCTTTGAAGAATTTATTGATTTCAGTCTCAATTATACTATTAAATGTGTTGCTGTTAACCCCTAGTTTTGAGTGTTTATCTAGAAGCCTAATTGCTTTTTGAATAGTGTATGTTTTTCTTTCAAATTCTCTAACGTTATTTCTTTTGAAGTTGAAATCGTTTCGATAATGATGAGAAAGAAAGTATAATCTAAGGGTGTTTGGAGACCAATTTCTAATTGCATCTTCCAAAGTAACAAAGTTATCGAGAGATTTTGACATCTTTTCACCATTTACTAATAATAGACCTGCATGAACCCAATATTTTACAAAAGGTGGATTATGTGTTATTGATTCTGCTTGTGCAATTTCAGCTTCATGATGCGGAAATATTAGTTCAATAGCCCCCCCATGTATATCGTAATTAGAACCTAATTCTGACATAGAAATCGCAGTATCTTCAATGTGCCATCCTGGCCGGCCCTGTCCAAACCTATTTGTGAAGTATGGTGGTTCTTTTCCCATCCAACTTCTCCAAAGAGGAAAGTCTCTTTGATCTCTCTTTTTTGGATCTAGATTAAGCCTTCTGAGCTTTAATTCTGTCTGAGATTGATGTGATAATCTACCGTAATTTGAAAAAGTTGATACATCAAAAAAAATGTCACCGTTAACATCGTAAGCATGTCCATTTCTGATGAGTTGCTCAATCTGGCTCTCTATCTCTTCAAGATATTTTGATACTCTAGGAAAATGGTTTATAGAATTTATGTTGAATAGTTTAAGATATTTGATAAATTCTTTAGTGTGTTTTTCAGAGAGAGTTTTATAACTAATTTGTTCATTCTTAGCTTTTTCAAATATCTTGTCGTCCAAGTCAGTTATATTTACGATGAAAAGAGTTTTGAAACCTTTATACTTAAGATATCTAGCCAAAACGTCATATATTAGATAAGTGCGAATATGTCCCAAGTGAACGCTATCATAAACGGTCGGACCGCATACGAACATTTTAACAATATTATTTTTGAATGGAATAAAATTCTCTTTCGTGTGTGTTAGTGTATTATATAGTTTCAGTTTATCTACCAACCAATTATTCATTATATTGTTTGATTAGGGATGATAATAGTCTTTTCATGAGTTAAACATTATAGATAAGTTGCATTAATGTAATAGTTAGGAGGGTGAGCATTAAGTTTTCGGAAAGAAGAATTAAAAGTTTAAGAGATTTGAAAAGAATAATAAATTCACTAGATTTAGATGAAGGTGTAAGAGTTCTTGGTTGTTTTACAGACCTAAGAGGAGGAGGTTTCATCTTCATTAATAAAGCCTCTAAAGATTATTGTGTTAACACAGTTGAACGCATATATGATAATGTGTCAAGGGATTATGTTCCTGGGGGAAAGGAAATATTCTTGTATTATCAAACTGGTGAAGAAGTTATTAAGTATATAATGAAAAATGCTTCTAAGCCTATAAAAGCTTGGAATTACTAATTAATTCTTTGAGCGTGTAATAGGCACAGATGCCTTTTAATGTACATATTTCACATTTTGGTTTTATTGGTTTACAGATTGTTTGACCAAATCTGACAAATAAATTATTTATATTAAGCCAATATTTCTCTTGAATATTCTTTATGAGACTGTACTCTGTTTCTTCAGGTGTTTTTGTTTGAACAATGTTAAGTCGATTAGATATTCTGTGAACATGTGTATCTACAGGAATTGCTGCTTTTTTGAATCCATATACTAGTACACAATTAGCTGTTTTTCGGCCTACGGATGGTAATGATACAAGGTCTTTGAAATTGCTTGGCGTTTTCCCGTTGAAACGCTCAGTAATGATTTGCGATACTTCTATTATTCGTTGTGCCTTTATTCTGTAAAAACCCACTGGTTTGATCATATCTTGAATCTTGTTTTTATCTGCTTTTGCCAAGTCACTTGGCCGTGAATATTTTCTGAAAAGTGTCTTTGATGCTCTAGCAGTAACTTCATCTTTAGTTCTTTGTGAAAGTATTGTACTTATTAGAACCTTGAATGGATCATTCTTCGATTCAACAACTATTTGACCAAGAACCGTTTCTTTACAGTTAGCTAGCTCAAGCATTTCTGAGAGTTCAATCATAATTCTTTCTATAGTTGGTGGTTTAAGAATCTTCAAAACTCTATTTTGTTCAAGAATTGTATAGTTCAATTTTTTACTTTCCAAGAATTGGATAGTATGTTTAAAATACTTATCCAGCAGTGTTTAACCATTTCTTTACTTCTTCAACAGCTGTTGGATCTTCAAGAGTAGTCAAGTCTCCTAAATCTTTTCCAATAACTAATGCACGTATGACTCTCCTCATTATTTTGCCACTTCTTGTTTTAGGTATTTTATCAACAAAAAATATTTCATCAGGTGTAGCGATCGGACCAATCTCTTTTCTAACATATTTCTTAATCTCTTCGCGTAAATCAACATTTGGATTAATCCCTTCTTTTAGTACAACATAAGCAGTTATTGATTGTCCTTTTATAGAATGAGGTTTGCCAACAACGGCGGATTCCGCTACAGGTGGATAACTGGATATAGCATCTTCGAGTTCCATCGTTCCTAATCTATGACCCGATACCTTGATTACATCATCGACTCGACCCATTATCCAGAAATATCCTTTTTCATCTTTTCTTGCACTATCACCTGTAAAATAAACGCCAGGAATCGGGTTCCAATAAGTTTCTACATATCTTTCTTGGTTTTTATATATAGTCTTTAGCATAGATGGCCAAGGGTTCTTAATTACAAGGAAACCACCCTGATTAGATGGTGTTGGATTTCCTTTTTCATCCAAAACGTCAGCGTCTATTCCGGGAAATGGCACTGTAGCTGAACCGGGTTTGGTTACAGTTACTCCGGGAAGAGGCGAAATCATTATCATACCTGTTTCTGTCTGCCACCAAGTGTCAACAATTGGGCATTTGTTTGCACCGATTATACTTCGGTACCAAAGCCACGCTTTCATGTTTATTGGCTCTCCAACAGTTCCTAATAGGCGTAAACTACTAAGATCATGTTTTTTAGGCCAATTTTCACCTAATCGCATAAATTCTCTAATCGCAGTTGGAGCAGTGTAAAATACTGTCACGCCGTATTTTTCAATAATGTTCCAAAACCTATCTGGATAAGGGTAATCCGGAGAGCCTTCATACATAACCTCAGTTGCACCAAGTGCAAGAGGCCCATAAACTATATAGCTATGTCCTGTTATCCATCCAATATCTGCAGTGCACCAAAATATGTCTTCATCTTTAATATCAAAAACCCATTTCTGAGTTCTAGAGACACCGACTAGATATCCACCGTTAAGATGAACAATACCCTTGGGTTTACCGGTCGTTCCAGAAGTATGGAGTATAAATAATGGGTCTTCACTATCTAAATACTCAGATTCACACTTTGAATTTGTTTTATTAACTAGGTCATGCCACCAATAATCTCTGCCTTCCTTAATAGAAGTGGACATATCGCTTCGTCTATAGATTACAACTTTCTCAATAGTTGAAGCACCTAACAGGGCTTCATCAACATTCTGTTTTAAAGGAATAATCTTACCACGTCGATAACCATGATTAGCGGTAATCAAGATTTTGGATTCAACGTCTTTTATACGGTCCTGAAGTGCTTTGACGCCTAAACCAGAGAATACAACACTATGTATAACACCGATTCTAGCACAAGCTAACATAGAAATTGGAAGTTCCGGTAGCATAGGCATGTAGATAGTGGCTCTGTCACCTTTCTTTAGCCCAAGTTCTTTTAATACATTAGCAAATTTGCTAACCTCACTATACAAATGGCCATAGGTTAAGACTCTGCTGTCGCCTAATTCGCCTTCCCAAAATATTGCTACTTTATTACGTCTCCAGTTCTTAATATGTCTATCAAGACAATTAAATGAAACGTTAATCTTTCCATCAATAAACCAACGCGCATCTGGTTGATTCCACTCCAATATTTTACTCCATGGTCTAAACCATGCGAGTTCACTTGCAGCCTCAGCCCAGAACTTTTCAGGATTCTTTTTTGCAAAATCATAAATATCATTGCTTTTAACCCAAGCTTGTTCAGTAATTTCTTTAGTTGGTCTGAATTCTTCTTCAACTTGCAATAGGGAATCTAGATTATGAGAATCTTCTGAATCTAACATTGTTTTCTAACCTTTCTAACAGCTTAATCATAATCTATAGGAGTTAAATATAATGTTTGAAAGCTTAATAATACTGTGAGAATCAAGAGGGAGCTGTACCATTTTGATTGATTATTTGGGTCTTAAGATATATTGGCTAGGACATGATTGCTTTAGAATTGAAGGAAAAGTAAATATCTATATTGACCCATTCAGATTAGACAAAGTTAGAAATAAAGCTGACCTAATCTTAATAACTCATTCACATTCAGATCATTTTAGCATAACAGATATTATTAAGATTGCAACAGATGATACCATTATTGTCGCCCCAAAAAAATGTGAAAATGAACTTAAGAAACATGGTCTAATAAAAACAAAGATATCTAAAGCTGGTGAAACTCTCAGTATCCTAGGTATTATTCTAAAAGTATTACCCGCCTATAACGTAAACAAGCTTAAACCAGATAAGACTCCATTTCACAATAATGAAAGCGAAGACTTCCTAGGATACTTAATAAAAATAGATGAAGTTTCAATTTATCATACTGGTGACACTGATTTTATTCCAGAGATGAATGGATTGAATGTAGACGTGATGTTCATTCCAGTCAGCGGCACTTATGTCATGACACCTGATGAAGCAGCAGAAGCCGTAAGAAGAATAAAGCCAAAGTTAGCCATACCTATGCATTACGGTAGTATAGTTGGAGATATAAAAGATGCAGAAAAGTTTAGCAATATGGCAGAATGTAAAGTGATAATATTAAACAAAGAGACATAGAATACCAATAAACTTGCAATAATTGAGCTATTTTCAAACCTAGAGTCTACTGCAAATTAGTTACTAGAATAATCAAGACTATTAACATTAATTTTACATATATAATTCATTTGGATTTAAAGAATATTTCCGTCTACAAGTAATTTGGAACTTTAATTTCATCTGGTTCCCAATTTCTCATATTACCTGATAAATAGTTATCATAAGCTTGAAGGTCTAATAGACCATGACCACAATTATTGAAAGCGATCACTTTCTTTTCACCAGATTGTTTACATCGTATTGCTTCGTCGATAACGTATTTTATACAATGAGCTGTTTCCGGTGCAGGGATTAATCCTTCAGTCTGAGCAAACATACGTGCCGCATCGAAAACTTCTATTTGATGGTAAGAAACAGGTTTAACTTTTCCTTTATTAATTAGTAAACATAGACTCGGTGCTTTACCATGATAACGTAATCCACCTGAATGAATTGGTGGAGGTAAGTAGCCATGTCCTAATGTGTACATCTTTAGAAGAGGAGTCATTTCACCAGTATCTCCATAATCGTATGTGTACGTCCCTTTAGTTGTTGATGGGACTGCTTTGGGTTCACATGCTATGAATTCAGTATCTTGCTTTCCAGAGAGATTGTCCATCATGAATGGATATGCGAATCCTGCAAAGTTTGACCCTCCGCCAATGCATCCACTAATTACATCTGGGTATACATCAATCTTTTCGAATTGTTTCTTAGCTTCTAAACCTACTATCGTTTGATGTAATAGAACATGATTAAGAACTGAACCGAGACAATACCTAGATTTTTCGTCAGAAAGTGTATCTTCGATTGCTTCGCTGATGGCTATACCGAGTGAACCGTTATGATTATTATCATCTGCTAATAATTTTTTGCCGAAATTTGTTTGGTTACTTGGCGATGAGAAAACTTCAGCACCCCACAGCTCCATCATAGTTTTTCGACCGGGTTTGCTTCTATAGCTTGCTGAAACCATGTATACTCTACATTTCATCTTAAACAACGAAGTTGCCATAGCTAAAGCTGAACCCCATTGTCCTGCACCTGTCTCAGTTACAAGCCTCTCTATTCCCTGAACTTTGTTATAATATGCTTGAGCTATAGCAGTATTTGGTTTGTGACTTCCAGCTGGGCTCAAATATTCACATTTATAATATATCTGCGCTGGGGTTTTGAGAAAATTTTCTAGTCTCTTAGCTCTCACAAGAGGAGTGGGACGTAGAATTCGCAAATACACCTCATAAATTTCTTCAGGTATCTTTATCCATCTTTCAGACGACATTTCTTGTAGTACAAGTTCTTTAGCAAAAATACGAAATAGCGGAGCGGGATCCGAAAAAGGTTTCTTATCTTGAGGGTTCAAAGGTGGAGGCAAAGGCTCAGGGAGATCGGGTAGAATATTATACCATGAAGTTGGTGTTTCATCCTGATTAAGATAAACTGCGTGATCTCTATCAATCTTTATTGTTGACAATTAGAGTCAATATGAGTAAGATTGATTCTGTTTATATACATTTTTATCATTTCTTCGGATTCTGTTGCATTATTATTTGATTAATCATCAGAAGAAACGAATTAATCTATAAACTAACCTTCTTTAGTAATGATTCCCAACGTTCATCAACCATTCGCTGTATTTCATCAAACAATGGTTTATTCTCAGGTAACAATAGGTGAGTGAACCGTTTCTGGAGTCTAAAATATTCTTCTAAAGGTTTCTTCTTAGGTTTAAAATTTAACTTCCAGATGCCGTTTTCTACTTCGTATAAGGGCCAATAACATGTTTCAACAGCTAGTCTTGACAGTTTAATACTGTCTTCAGGCTCATTTCTCCATCCTCTTGGGCAAGGAGACAAGACATTGATAAAAGATGGACCATCAACTTTAAGAGCTTTTTGAACTTTAGTCATAAGGTCCATCCAGTGACTGGGAGCTGCTTGTGCAACATATTTTACACTATGGGCAAGAACTATTGCGATAATATCTTTCTTATTTTCTGCTTTACCAACTACTTTTTGGCCTACAGGTGAGGTGGTAGTCCAAGCACCTTTTGGCGTAGAGCTTGACCTTTGTATACCTGTGTTCATATATGCTTCATTATCTAAACAAACGTATAACAATCTATGACCTCGCTCAAGTGCACCTGATAATGATTGTAGACCAATATCGTAAGTCCCACCGTCACCAGCAAAAACTATAAAATCTATATTTTTGCTTATTTTTCCTGTTCTTTTAAGGACTTTATATGCAGATTCAACTCCACTCATAGTAGCGGCAGCGTTCTCAAATGCGCTGTGAATCCACGGAACTTTCCACGCAGTATATGGATAAATTGTGGAAGCAACTTCTAGACATCCTGTTGCATTTGCTATTACAACTGGATTTTCAGTAGCGTGCAGTATTTGCCTTACAATAACTGGTTCTGCACATCCTGTGCACAACCTGTGACCACAACTTAACATTTCTTCGGAACCAGCTATTTCTTTGAGTCTAACCATTCTATTCACCTCTTAATCCAAGATAATTTACAAGATTTGCTGTTTTGCCAGTCTTGATTGTGGATTCAAGATCTTGGTAAACTTGGCTGACCATGTTTATTGTTGTATCTCGTCCACCTAAGCCATAGATATAGCTAAGAATAATTGGTTTTGTTTGTTCATCGTAAAAAGCAGACCTAACTTCAGTAAAAAGTGGTCCACCTAATGATCCTGGAGACAAAGCACGATCAAGAACTGCAACAGCTCTACAGTTCTTTAATTTATTAGTAATTTCATTGCTTGGGAATGGTCTAAAAGATCTTATCTTAAGTAGACCTAATTTGTTATTACCAGAGCCATCTATGAAACTTTTGACAGTTCCAGCTGTAGAACCGATTACAATTATCGCAATTTCCGCTTCATCAATATTATAGGCTTCTACAAGCCCATACTTTCTGCCAGATAATTTCTCAAATTCTTCACTTGTGTTATTAATAACAGGAATAGCGTGGTCCATCGCGTCTAATAATTGTCTTTTATGCTCAAAATAATAATCCTGTAATGATAACGAACCATATGTTACTGGATGTTCTATATCAAGAAGAGAGTTGTGCATCTCATATTCTCCTACAAAATTCTTGACCGACGTTTCATCCAAAATTTCGACGCGCTCTACACAATGACTTGTAGTGAATCCATCCATACAAACCATTACAGGTAGGCGAACATCTTTATTTTCACTTATACGTATAGCTTGGATGATATTATCATATGCCTCCTGAACATTTTCAGAATATATTTGGATCCAACCTGAATCCCTTCCACTCATACTGTCGCTATGATCACAATGAATATTAATAGGACCACTTAGAGCACGATTTGCTACCGCCATTACTATTGGAAGTCTCATAGATGAAGCAATGTACAACATCTCCAACATTAGTGCGAAACCTTGTGAAGAAGTTGCAGTCATGGTTCTTCCTCCGGCTGCTGCAGCACCTATACAGGAACTCATAGCTGAATGTTCACTTTCTGCCGCAAGGAATTCTGTATCTACTAGTCCATCACTTACAAATTCAGAAAATCTTTCAACAATGATGGTCTGAGGTGTGATTGGATATGATGCAACTACATCTGGATTTATTTGTTTCATTGCCTCAGCAATTGCTTCATTACCGTTCAGAGCCATGATATTAGTCAGTTTACTCATTTTTTATTCACTTGTTTCCATTTTCATTTCAATAACCTTAGTTGGACATTCTGCTGCACAAATACCACAACCTTTGCAATGCGACATAATTACGCCCGTAACTTTTCCATCGATTACACTTATAGTTCCTTCCGGACAATATATCCAACAAATCATGCAGTTATTACATTTCTGAAGGTCAATTACAGGTATCTCTTTACGCCAGTTTCCAGTTTTATACTCAATAGCATTTCCTGCAGAGAGTATTAATCCCCCTTTAGGTAAATCACGCCAACCCTTTTTTTGCATTCAATTTTAGCTCCGAATATGCTCTCTTTGCAGCTGTAATATTTCCATCAATCAATTTTCTATTAAACTTTCCTGTGAATGATATCTCAATTTCCTTAATGAGTGTTTCAAGACTAACTATTCCTGTTGCCTTTATTAATGCCCCCATAATGCATGTATTGACAAGGTTTTTCCCTATTGATTCAATAGCTATTTTTGAAGCGTCAATAGTTAATATCTTATTTTCACTCAAACCAGATTCTTTTGCTGCTTGTTCAATACTCAGATTAGAATTCAAAATTATGAGTCCATTTTCAGCCAAACCTTCTCCAATATTAATATGACCTATTAGGGTAGGATCTAATACAACTACTATATCTGGAGATTCTACTCCAGAGTGAATCTTTATAGCAGTATCACTTATCCGAGTATATGATTTAATAGGAGCACCCATCCGTTCAGGGCCAAATTCAGGAAAAGATTGAATATATTTTCCTTCTCTTAAAGCAGCTCTTGCTAGAAGTTGACTCGCAGTTACTATTCCCTGACCACCTCTACCGTGCCAACGAACTTCAGTGACTTTGATAGACAAATAATTATATCATCATTGTAGAAAATGCCGTTTTATATAATATTACCTTGAAGACTTGATATCGAAACCAATTCCAGTTTAGTCAAAATACATTGGATGATGCTTATTTCCAGAAGATAGATTCTGCTTTACTATAGTGCTCAATCTAGATCTCGAATTCTTACGAATTTGACCTATGAGATTGAGTTATCAAGATAAAGGATTTTTCTCATATGAAACAGTGGGATTGAATCCGAAAAGCCAATAAAGAGATTATTGACTACACCTCTTGTAAACCAAAGAGACTTAAATCTATTGTAAAACTTCATAAAACCAAGTCAAATGATATTTTATAGTAATTGATATTATAACACCCAAAAATCATATAGAAAAGATATTTAGAAGTTCTTATAATCACGATGTTCTTACCTATTTCAATTGAACAAATATTATGCTTCTTCAATAATAATGCTATCCTTATTCATAATATTATCATTCATAGTATCACAAGTTGATCAAAACAACCTAATTAATTTTGGTGACACTGCTCTATTATTAACAATTAACAATGACCAGACTTCAGTCATTAATACATTAATGATATTCTTCTCCCAATATGGAAGAGAAGTAGTTTGGAGTGTAGTCATATTGTTATTCTTTACATTTGGCGGTGCAAATGGGAGAAAGATTGTAATGATAGTACTATTAACAATAATTGTTGTAGCACTGGTTGGTTCAATTTCTAAAGAAATAATACAAAGACCACGCCCATCAATTTCAGAATTAAAGTTGTTAATTCCTTCAGAATCTGATTATTCTTTTCCGTCAGGTCATACTATGATAGTAACTTCATGCTCAGCTGTAGTTATTGGGTTATTTCGCGATTCGCTTAGAAGAAAGATAATATCAATAGGTTTAGTCACTGAGGCTGCACTGGTTAGTTTTTCAAGAATCTATGTTGGAGTCCATTATCCATTAGATGTGTTAGGTGGAGTACTTCTTGGACTGGGAATAGCATTTATTTTCATAGGTAGCAGAAAACGAATTGAAATAATCCTTCAAGAGAAAACTAAGAGATTTATCACATAATTGATTTAAGAATATTTCGTTTGACTTTGCTCCCTTAGAAATTGTTGGAGATAATATAATCCACCAGCACCTTTTCCGCTAGTACCACTCATTTTCCACCCTACAAAAGGTTGAGAACCAGCCATTGCACCTGTTGTAGCACCCATTTTTCTATTAATATAAACAACACCAGAATCAATATCATCTAAGAATTTTTGTCCCTCAATTACATCTTGAGTGAAAATGCCAGCAGTTAGACCATAATCCACATTATTTGCAAGCTTTATCCCTTCTTCGATACCATTAATTTCAGATATGCAAAGAATAGGGACAAATAGTTCTTCTTTGAATAAACGATGGTTTTTTGGTAAACTATCCACTATAGTAGGTTCAACAAAGAATCCATATTTTAAGTCCCCTTTTTTGATAATGTGACCACCAGTAACTATACATCCGTCTTTAAAAGCTATTTCTGCATATGACTGGAAATTTCTATAAGCTTTTTCATTTATAAGAGGGCCTAAGAACGAATCTTTATTGATTGAATTTCCTATAGGTAGTCCCTCAGTTTTTGATTTAAGAAGCTCTACAAATTTATTTTTGATTTTCTTATCAATATAAACTCTTGATGCGGCACTGCATTTTTGGCCACCATATCCAAAAGCTGCTCTTACTATGCCTTCAGCAGCGTTTTCCAAATCAGCTTTTGAACTAACTATAACTGGATTCTTACCACCTAATTCTGCTATGAATGGTCTAGGAAATTTTCCAATGAATCTAGAATATGCTGATAAACCAACTTCCTTAGATCCAGTAAAAATAATGCCACCAACATTAGGATTTTCAACTATTTCTTCACCTACAGTATTCCCTTGCCCAGATACGTAATTGAATACACCTTTTGGTAAGCCAGCTTGTTTAAGAACTTTGTATAACATAAATCCCATCAGGGGTGTATCACTAGAGGGTTTGAAAACAACCGTATTTCCAGTAATAAGAGCACCTACACTCATCCCCGTTGCTATAGCTAAAGGAAAATTGAATGGAGATATTACACCCCAAACTCCATAGGGCTTAAGAATGCTGCTAGTTTCTTCCTCTGGAACTGCTTTCCCCATTTTCTTATCAAAACCTTTTTCATTACCAAGAATTAAGCAATAATATCGTGTAAGATCTATAGTTTCATCAACATCAGCTATTGCTTCAAATCTGTTCTTGCCATTTTCAAAACTCATCCATGCAGCTAGTTCATATTTTCTTTCTGAGAAAATGTCTGCAGCTCTACAAAAAATAGTAATTCGCTCTTTATATTTCACTTTGCGCCATTGATCAAAGGCTTTCAAAGCTGCTTCAATTGCATTAGAAGTGTCTTTTCTAGTTCCTTTTTGAAATATTCCTATTAATAGTCGTTTATCATTAGGAGAACGATTTTCAAATTCTCCTTCTCCAACATGAATGTCATCTTTAGATTCGAATAAGACTTGAGCTTTTTCTTCTTCAAACTCGCCTTCGTTAGAATAGACTTCTTTACCATCAATTATGTTAGGATAACGCTTTCTAAATTGTTCACGTACCTTTTCAATAGACTCTTCATATTTTCTATGAAATTCTGAAGTTTGACCAGATTTTGAAGCTTTTAACCAAGTATTTTCATTTTCAAACTTTAAAGCCATTTGTATTCCATTATAAAAAGTCGTATTTTTAAAGCATTTTGTTTATTTTATCATTTCATTGAGTTTATTTTGGATTTGACGCGCCTTCTCGGCCGACTTACAAACAGATTCTATTATTATTCCCTTAAATCCATTCTTTTCTAATTCAACAAGACCTTCTATAGTTGTTCCGCCTGGAGTAACAACTTTATCTTTAAGGATAGATGTATGTTCACCTGTAGATATTACAAGTTTACTTGCACCCAAAGTGGTCTGAGCCGCTAAATTAACGGCTAATTCTCTTTTAAGACCTAATCGAACACCTGCGTCAGCTAAAGATTCTATGAATGTATAAACAAAAGCTGGTCCACTTCCTGATAATCCAGTTATTACAGCCATATTTTCTTCATCTACTATAATCACTTTACCTGTAAGTTGGAGAATGTCTGAAACTTTATCGATATATTTTTTTGATGCCTCTTCTGAATATGTTATGCAAATCATTCCTTCTCCAATTGAGCAAGCTAGATTGGGCATAGCTCTAATGACAGTGGTACCTTTTGGAAGCCTTGTTTCCAAGTAATTTGTGCTTATTCCAGCTGCCAGTGACAACACTATTTTAGCTGTGGAAATCTTAGATAATTCTTTGATTACTTTAGATATATCTTGTGGTTTTACAACTAATACAACAAGATCTACTATTGAAGCAAGTTCAGAAATGTTGTTTAGTATAGTTATTTTGTATTTGGATTGAATATAATTGCATCTTTCAGGAATAATATCATGCCCGTAAATATCCTTAGAATTATATGATTTAGATAATAATAAGCCAGAGATTAGAGCTTCACCCATTTTTCCAAGCCCTACAATACCTATTTTTATTATATGTGCCATGATTAGAATTAATAGTTGTTAGTTTTAAACATTTAACTTAAATTCAGATAGATTATTCTTCTATTAAGAATGGTTTTTCAAATATTTATGATTACAGGAATTATTGTTGCATAAACTAATTATTTATAAAATAAATTAATTTACTCCATTTGAGATAGGGCTTATATTGTTAGATTCATTATATTATGATATTTTGCTCCCTATTGAAATATCTTTATCTGGAATTAGAAGTGAAATATTGGTTTCATCAAAAGCAGCTAATAACATGGCTTCAGAAACTTCTCCAAAAACCTTTCTAGATTTCAAATTAACTACAAAAACCAAAAGTTTACTTTTTAGTTCTTCAGGAGTATAATATTCACCTATTCCGGCTATAACTTGACGCTTTTCATCACCTATATTCACTATAAGCTTAAGAAGTTTTGATGAGCCTTTAATTTTTTCTGCTTCTATTACTCGTCCAATCCTAAAGTCGAGTTTAATAAATTCATCAAAAGGCACCTCACTCATTATTTTCAACTCGATTTTTTACACAATGAGATACTTTGTAATAAATGTAAATGTTGTATTCTAAGATTTATTGTTTATTTTGGATTTTTGTATTAGTATCGCTGAATCTTCTACTTTCTTGAATAATATAAGTGGATTGTTTATTTTGTGGCTTTGTTTTATTCCTATTTCTGATGCTGCATCCCACGTAATCTGTTCTTTTATGTTAAGTTGATTCCAGAGTTCTTCCATTGAAAATGGAATATAGGGATAAAGGAGTATTGCAATAATCTTTACTGCATTTACACACAAATATAGACATGTTTTGTTATCCTTTTTATTATTCCAAGGTTCTTTTTGTTGAAAATATCGATTACATATAGCTGAAAACTCTATTATGTTTCTTAAAGCTTTTTCTAATTCATTAACCTCAATGCATTTTTCGACTTGGTCCTTTATCAAAAGTAATTCATTTCGAAAATTAATATCAATTTCAAGATACTCATTGGGTATAGGTACCTCACAATTATTATTATTTGAGATGAACTTAAGGGTTCTATAAATGAAGTTGCCTATATTTGCTACTAGTTCATTATTAATTCGTACTCTGAATTCATCCCAATCAAAATTAATATCAGATTGATCATACGGTGTTATAGCAGCTAAATAATATCGTAAATAGTCTGGTGGGAAGTCATCTAAGAATTCTCTTAGACTAATATACCAACCTCTACTTTTTGAAAACTTATTCCCTTGCAATAATAAGTGGCCTCTTGTAGGTATAAAGTCTGGCAGTTTGTACTCTTCATTGAGTCCCATTCTCATTGCTGGCAGAAATAGATAATGATGATAAATGATATCTTTACCTATATAATGATAAATAATTGCTTCATTCCAAAAAGATTTTCCATTTATATTTTTATTATTCAAGAAGGTCATTGTTGATGATATGTAACAAATGTGATTATCAAACCAACCGTAAAAGACTTGGGATTTGTGAGCTGGAATTGGAACACCCCAATTGATATCTCTCGTAATATCCCAATCCATTAGTTCATCTTCAATCCATTTTAATAAATAATTCTTTGTCTCATCTTGTAATCCCTTGTTTTTGATTAACCAAGATCTTAGTTTTTCAGAAAAGAAAGAGAGTCTGAAAAAGAAGTGTTCACTTTTTTTATAAATTGGTGTTTGTCCACATAGAGAACATATGGGATTTATTATTTTATTTGATTCAAATGTTCGACCACATTTTTCGCATCCATCAGAATATTGACCCAAAGCATTACAATAAGGACAAGAACCTAACACATACCTATCAGGTAAGTACTTTAGATCATTTTCACAATAGGGTTGTGTGACTTCGCGTTTATAGATATACCCGTTTTTCTGTAGTTGTTCAAAAAAATATTGTGTTAAAGCTATGTTTTCTTTAGAACTTGTCTTATGAAAGAAATCGAAGCTAATACCAAGATCTTTGAAATCTTCTTGATCTTTGTTGTTCCAATATTCAACGTATTCTTCAGGACTTTTATTATTTTTTTCAGCGTTTATTAGAATAGGTGTACCGAAATCATCAGATGCACAAATATGAATTACATTATATTGTTTTAATCTACAATACCGTGTAAATATGTCTGCTGGTAGATATGTAGAAACTATGTGCCCTAAATGTATTTCTCCATTTGCATAAGGTAGAGCACTTGTTACTATTATTTTCTTGCTTTGTAAGTCTATTGTCATTAAATCTTCAATAGTATCTTTTTGAGTATTAAGAACTTTTTCAAATTGTTAAAGAATTAATTACTTCAACTGACATACGGTTAGTTCATTAATTGTTATTTTTCTGTTGCAATTGTACTCTAGATAACTTCTTAATCAATCTGTATTTGCTTATTATTCACTTTTCAAGTTAATCTATGTATTTAGATACATATATATCGTCAGTAGATGGGAATGTGCTTAGATGGGATTGTGTTTGAGTATCTAGCGTATTTTGTTTGAGGTTGGGTTGCTTGAAGGGTGTGCGCTACCCTTCAAGTATGTATTTCAACAATTCATCCTTACGGATGGCGCACAAGTAC
>DATBXD010000129.1:0-2465 GCA_036514475.1 Nitrososphaerales archaeon | reverse complement strand
GATAAAATCTCTTAGGGACAGCGGAATAAGATTTCGCGCAAACGTAGTCCGTTTCAATAAAGATCCTATCGTGTTCAACTGTTTTTTCTTTGTAGCAGGAACCTGAAAACCGAGCTTCTCCATTACCTTAGGCATCATGTGATTCGCGGAATAGTTTATAGCCATGCCATGCACGGAAACAATAAAAAATGTCGTCTGATCAGAGATACGGCTAAACAGCCTGGCGAGAGCCGCATCAAGCTGAGTATAGATGTGTAGGAGTGCGTTTCGGATTTCGTCAGGAGCGTCTGGCTCATAAGCCCAGTGTCCTTCGTTGAAACGGTGATAGAATTGATGCCCTGCGGTATGTCCCTCTGAAAAGACAGTGAAAAAGAGATCCCAATCTCCCTGTCGCATGAGAAATTCAGTTGACTGAAGCTTTTTTTCTAGGTTGGACAAAAGGGTTTTGTAGATTCGTCTCTCCTGTCTGGTTGATCTGGGCGTAATGATCTCTCTGGGATGGGAATATTTTCCGTAATGTGTGATTATATCCCTGATAAATTCAGGAGGATTTGAGGTTGGCTGCTTCAGGGTTAAAGAGTGCTCACTCCAGGCGGAGATTTGTATTCCATCTATTCCTTCGATGGGAAAAGTTTTAGGAACGTCGAAGACAGCTACTTGCTTACCGGAATCACAAAGGAGGGACCAGAAAGGAAGGTAACGACAGTGATGAGCATTTATTCTTTCTATTTCAGTTGTGCCTCGCTTTATTTGCAGGTAGTTGTAGTAACCATGCTTTGCTGGAGAAACCCCGGCATTGAACGATGGCCAGGGAGAATCATTAAAGAAAACCTTCGTCGAAGTGAGTCGGACCCAGAGGCCTGATTTCATCAAGGAAGTAAGAAAGGGCATACGCCCTTCTTTTGACAACTGCTCTACTAAATCAGCGTCACAGGCATCTAATCCGATTACGATTATCCGATCTTTATCGGTTGAACCTTTGTTGCCCCTGTTATTAGCTTTCATTGCTTTCTTCCTGCTTTATAGCGTTTATGGGTTTGTTAAGTAGATTGATGCCACATATAAAGCTTAAGCGTGGGCTACTCAGAGTATTGATAATTAAAATCTTCTTTAACAAAATCTGCAAGTGAAACTACCCGTTGTATTCTAGCTGATTCCTCCGCCGCTTCAATTACAGCGAGGCTCTGGTAGCCATCCCAAAAATCTGGACTGGTTGGCTGTTTTTTTCGAACCGCTGTTACAAAATGATTAAGGGCTGCCTTATAGGATGGCTCACTTCCAGGTGAGAAGATTCTCTCTTTAAGATATGGACTATGAAACAGTGATTGAAACATGCGGCCAAGCCACTTAAGCCTGGCAAACTCGGCGGTAGGATCGGTAATTTCTACATCAAAAGAAAGATACCTATCGATCGTCAGCTTTCCCTCCATACCGTAGATTTCAAAGCGATCCTCTTCTACTGCGCTTAACGAGAAAAAAGACTGGACTAGAAGCCCGTTAGCTAGCCGTAGTTGAAGCATTGCACAGTCGTCTTCACTCTGCTGTAACCAAACACGTGCAAATACCTCTTGAATTTCTTCACCAGAGATAAAACGTACGAGGTCGATGTGGTGCGAAGCCAAATCTAACAGAGCGCCACCCCCCCTTTCTCGGGCTTGTTTCCATGTGGGTAATGTTCGCGTCGCGGTTGAAAATACGGATCTAACACAAACAAGTTCGCCTAGCCTACCGGATTCGATATGTTGCCTGGCTGCTTTATAAAATGCATTAAATCGATAATTAAAACCAACCATTCCGACCAAATCAGCGCGTCGCCAGGCTTCAAGCACACCTTGTGCCTCTTTGAGGCTAGTCGCAAGCGGTTTCTCAAGGTAAACGTGCTTACCATGCTCTAATGCTGTTACTGTGGCCTCAGCGTGAAGGTTATTTGGCAAGCAGATGATGACAGCTTCAACCTCTGGCATCGAAAGCAATTCGTTGTAACTCTCAAATGCAATGGCTTTAGGTACAAGCTTGCTAGCTTCTTCTCGTCTTTTAGGATCTGGTTCTGCGAGCGCAATTAGTTCACTGTTTGGTAATTGTCTAATGACATTAAGGTGAACCAACTGGGCAATACGACCACACCCAATTAGACCTAATTTGAGTGACGTCATCGGCTGCTAGTTCTCCTTCAGTTTCTTAGAAGGCACAGAAATTATTTAAGTATTAACTGCCTATCTTTTTTCTCATATATGTATTTTGAGTAAAGCGGATGTTTAAAATTATGTAAGGCATATACCTGCTCCCACCATCTTTGATTTATTATTCTTTTATAAGATAATCCATTTATTTTACCTAGCTTTCTATATTCGCTTTGATCATTAAACTCACGTATTGCTAGCAGCTCTCCTGCGAATTCTGAATGGAGTGCATAATCATCACCAATTAAATCATCAAAATAACAAAAAACCCTCGGTAATTGATTT
>DATBXD010000128.1:0-6171 GCA_036514475.1 Nitrososphaerales archaeon | reverse complement strand
GTTTCTTCAATCAACTATTTCGAACTCGTAAACAATATGCGGTTTCTCATTCTGCTTGAACTGCAACGATAAATATCCCAAGTAGCACAAAAATGAGCCAAAGAAAACTCCAGATACCAAGATGAACTTTGATAAGGGAATAATATGGTAAAACACCTCAAAAGTATAGACGATCATTACAACGCCTAGAAATACGCCTAATGACCCAAGAAGCTTAGCGGCGATTTCAATCCTCGAATAGTTATTCAACACTCTACTAAGTTAGAAAAACACCAAGAATATATTCTTAATGATACCTTTACTAAAAATTAGGCACAATCTCATGATATTCCAGATGTAGACGTCATTTTGGATCTTTAATGAAAAAAGGCATTAAAGATTATACATTCCTTTTTTCCACTGGGTTGCGCCGGGGTGGCAGAGTGGACAATTATTCAGTATCCACATTAATGCGCAGGCCTTGAGAGTCTGTGACCCTTCCGGGTCTCGTGGGTTCAAATCCCACTCCCGGCGCCAACAATCACTTTTGGACGATTATCAATGCCTCTTGTCGGTTCTTGAAGAGACATTACATATTTTGTAAGTCACTAACGATTGGCTTTGATTATATAGATGGCGCCAATGCAAAAGTACTTTATCAACGTCAAACAAATCATAAGCATTACTTGAATAGTCTTCGAAGTTCAAATCTCCCCTAATCAAGACACTGCGCATGCCAAATTCCTGCCTTTCAGGTAAAACGTTTTTTTCATATAAGTTCTAAGGCGCAGCCTTGCAGATCACGAGACAACAACTAAGCTATCCGGATAGGCTGTGCTACTCAAGTAGTGAACAACCATCAAACAGAATAGCCTATCGCGAGCTACAAACCTCAGCGTTCACAAGAATCTTATCACCGTTCATGTCACAGGGAAAAAAGACACGTAAGACCCAGAAGGTTGATGTAAACCACAAAATAAGCTGAACATTACTTTTTATTCAACGATCAAGACCTCTCTGTCTTATTTAGGAAAACAGCCAAATTATAGAGGAAGATGAACAATTAGAAAAAATACCGGATCTACGTGAACGACATGAACGCCCTATGAACATCATGAACGCTAAGCGAATGTCATGAACATTATTTGAGCAATATGCACGCCATATGAACATCGTGAACGCAAGTGTTAACCACCCATGAGCACTCAAGTAGAATCATAGAGACCTTCAAGGAAAACACTAGAAGAGGAGGGAGTGGGGCTTCTCACCTGTATAATAAAACAATGCTCAAGCATTCAGAAAGTCTTGTTCACAAGAGTAAAGACAGAAAGTAAAAGTCGATATTAACCCGGACAAAGAAGGATAATATAGGCATCTATAGAGATATTTAATTAGCTGATAAATATATCCAAACAATACGAGAAACGTAGTGTGATTAATTGATAGTAGCTAACAACATCATTGATTTGATTGGTAAAACACCAATTATTAGATTAAACAAAATTGTCGGAGCAGATGATGCCACACTCTTCGCTAAGTTGGAGTGGTACAACATAGGTGGATCTGTTAAGGACAGAATGGCGCTCTATCTTATTCAATACGCCGAGGCTGCCGGTAAACTGAATAGAGAGAAAACTATTCTGGAAGCAACTTCAGGAAATACCGGGATTGCTTTAGCGATGATAGCTGCCGCGAAGGGCTATAAGATAGCTTTAGTTATGCCTGAGTCTGTGAGTATTGAGAGGAGAAAGATTATCAAGGCCTATGGGTCAGAATTGATACTTTCCCCAGCTGCTAAAGGAACTGGAGGAGCAGTTGAACTTAAGCAGCAGATCCTTCAGGAAACACCTGACAAATACATCGATATTGATCAGTTTAAAGACCCGGCAAATATTCTAGCTCACTACCAAACTACTGGAAACGAGATTCTTGAACAGACTAATGGGAAGGTCGACACTATCGTAGTTGGAGTTGGCACTGCAGGAACAGGGGTTGGTACAAGTATGAGGGTTAAGCAATTTAACAAGAACATAAAAGTCGTTGGAGTATTGCCGCAGTTAGGGGGCAGTATTCAAGGACTGCGAAACCCCGGAGAGTTAAACCCGACTCAACTCTTAAGAAGAGAATGCTTTGATGAAATAATTGAGATATCGAAAGAAGATATCCCGAAAACATTTGACGTAGCCAGGCGTGTGACTAAGGAGGAGGGATTGTTTGTAGGAATGAGTTCGGGCGCAATACTGCAGGTCGCTATGCAAAAAGCAAAGGAGCTCGGGAAAGGAAGAATCGTTGTCGCTGTACTGCCTGATAATGGAGATAAGTATCTTAGCACTACGCTATTTGATAGCTGACGAAACACAGTAGAAAGCTATTCTATTTGAGCGATAACCCTGCAAGGGGCGCCATCGACTTGATCCAGTTTCAAAGCTAAGACGTAAAGTGTGAAAGTGTTGATTGGAATCAAGTCTAGATTAACTAGGTTTTCAAGAATAAGCACGTCATGCTTTAGAAGATACTTGTGAATTTCATACGGATTATTATCTGGGGAAAAAGAGTCTATTCCAACCATTCTGATTTTCTTCCCAACTATTTGCTCTGCAAGCTTCATGCTTAGAACGGGATTATTCACCGAATATTCGGCGGAGTTAATATGTTTCGTATAATCTGTTCGCAGCAGCAGGATGTCGTTTTCACAAACTTCTTCCAAATCAGAGTTGATCACCTTCTGATATCTAACATCACACAGAACTCCGCGCCCAACAAACCTCTCGATAGGATAATCACCTAATTTTCGTCCATCTTCAACCATATGCCAAGGAGCATCAATATGGGTACCGTAATGATTACTAACATGGATTTCGAACTCGTTCCAACCGTCTTTCCCAAGATGCGCAATTCTGTTTAATTTATGTCTCTTGCCGTTAAAATACACCGGTGTCGAATCATTCAATGACATTGTCAGATCAATTAATTGCATACTTCTCCACGATTAGAATAATAACCAGATAAAGATATAACAAATATTCATTTCAAATACTAAATAACTAATCATTATAAGGGCAAGAGTTTAGTAAAGAGTATTTCCATTTATGATTCAGATTGGGTGAATTGATGAAAGCTATAGTGTTTCACGAATATGGCGGTTTAGATAAGCTAAGTTACGAAGATGTAGAGATGCCAAAGGTGAAACATGGAGAAGTACTACTGAGAGTAAAAGCCTCAGCTTTGAACCATATTGATATCTGGGGGAGAATGGGTGGTGTTCCACTGCCCCATATTGCAGGCAGCGATATTGCCGGGGAAGTTGTTGAGCCAGACGATGAGAATAGGTTTCAAATAGGAGATAAGGTTATTGTGTTTCCAGCTATAAGTTGCGGTAGATGTGAGCCGTGCATCCATAACAAACCCACCCAATGTGCAAGCCGGAAGTTGATAGGATTCCACACTGATGGAGGATATGCCGAGTACGTCAAGGTTCCTGCGAATAATTTGTTTCCTATGCCATTAAATCTCAGTTTTGAAGAAGCTGCAGCGCTTCCTCTGTCCGCATCCACAGCTTGGCATATGCTTGTAACTAAGGGTGAAGTGAAACCAACAACGACTGTTCTAATCCACGGTGCTGGAAGCGGGGTGAGCACATACGCTATTCAGATAGGTAAACTGTTTGGAGCTAAAGTGATAGCCACAACTAGCTCTGATGAGAAGACTAAGAAGGCCTTTGACATAGGAGCAAGTAACGTGATCAACTATAAGGATTGTAATGTCGCTGAAGAAGTTATGCGAATCACCAAAGGCAGAGGAGTAGATCTTGTGATAGACCATGTTGGTGCAGCCACATTCAACATAAGCCTGAATTCGCTGAGGAGAGGTGGAAAAATAGTCTTAGCAGGGGTGACTAGTGGTAAAGAGATGAAAATAGACCTTCAACATTTATACCGTGAGGAAGTGATTATAGAAGGGTCTTATCTGTTTGAACAAGGAGAGTTTAGCAGCGTTATAGAAATGGCTAAAGAAAGAAGGCTAAAACCAATAGTATCAGAAGTCTTCCAACTGAAAGATGCGTCCAAGGCACAGCAAGCCATGGAAGAAGCTAAGCACTTTGGGAAGATCATATTAAAGAACAATTAAAGCTAAAAAAAATAAAAGAGGAAGGCTCTTTTGAAGAGCCGACTATATTCTAAGGAAGAAACTGTAAAGAGTATTAACTCTCGGGTTCAGTCTTTCCTGCGGAATCTACCTTTTCTGCGTTAGCAAATCTCGGTCCTACGCGGGTAACCTTTACCTTGACTTGTTCGCCTCTTTGCGCTCCTGCGACAAAGATGACAAAACCCTCGATCTTAGCAACACCGTCGCCACGCCTGCTTGTTTCGGTAATTGTAACGTCATATTCTTTACCGACTTCAACCGGCTTGGGCGCGTCAGATCTAAAACCTCCGCCGAAGGAAGAACCTCCGAAACCGCCTTCACGTCCGTAACTCGTATTTTCATCTCCTAGTGCTCAAATGCACCGTCTTAGCCTGTTTTGAAGTATTATAAAAAACATTGGGTGCTGAATTAGATTCTAGAAGGTTGTCAGAATTATTAAACAATAAGTTACTAATTTGAGAAACGCCAAAGTAAAGCGAATTAGGAGAAAAAACTGTTTTGAATAGATACTTTAAGCAGATAACCATTTTCATACTGATGATATTGCCATTACTATCCGCTGGATTAGTCACTGCGCTGGAAATAACGCTTACAATGGTTACTGACAAACAAATATACACCACTGCAGACACAATCACAATAACAGGAATCGCATCACCAGTAGCTGCAGGCCATGATGTGTCAGTGATCGTAAGAGATCCCAGTGGATCTATCTGGGCTATAGGTCAAATCAGTCCGGCATTATCAGGTGATTGGAGTATTGCTAATATTAACGTCTTTACCTCATCAACAACACTTGGTAGATACACAGCTACAGCAACATACCAAGGAAAAACAGTATCAACAAACTTTAACGTGACTGCACCCATTCAAATCACTTTAACATTTGCAACTGACAAACTAACATACACAGCCTCAGACACAATAACAATAACAGGAACAGCATCACCCGTAGCAGCTGGTAGAGACGTTTCAGTTTCAATCAACAGATCAGACGGGTCTATCTGGAGCCTTGGGCAGTCAACCCCAATATCTTCAGGTGATTGGAAAGCTACTGCTGTGCTAAATGTCGACTCAGCCATCGGAATATATACGGTCACGGCATCATACCAAGGAAAGACGGTGTCAACAACGTTCAAGGTAGAGCAAGGCTCTAAAGCCAAAATAGATGGGCCTTACCCTTCGAGCCCCAAGGTTAAAGACGCTATCAGCTTTGAACCACATATAGAGGGAAAGAGAACGCCTTATGACTTCTCATGGGATTTCGGTGACGGTCAGAAAACGATATTCCAGAATCCGACTTGGTATCCTGAATCAGCCGGTATCTTCACCGTGAAAATGGAAGCTACAGATCCATTTGGTAATAAAGTATCGGCAATAATTATAGTAAAAGTAAGTTAACATTCTCAGCAATGCTAAAACATATCTATATTGAAAAGAAAATCTTGCACTCAATCTTTTTCGTTCAGCTAGCCAAGGCCTTTTCGTATCGAAGCGGCTTCCAATAATGACCTCATTGTCTCGTTATCTTCCTTTTCATGGTAAGATATTAGAAAGTTACTGACCAAGTTCTCATGTTTTCTATGAGACAAAGTCCTTGACCCTAGTCGTAATGAGAGTTTCTCCTCGATAACCTTGAAATCAGCCATAATTAGTGTCAATGAATACTTTAGCTTTTCTTTGCTCATAGGAACACGGGACGCAAAATCTTGATACATATCTAGAAGCATGTTAACGTTTTGCCACGAGAGATAACCTCCAGCGAATTCAAAGTCGGATTTGATATTCTTGTAGTATTTCATGAACGTTTCGTACTCGCGCTCGTTGAAATCTTCAAGAACGCTTGCACCTATGCATTCAGGAGGTATGCCAAGAGAGTAGAATGCTGAAGCGAATGGTATTGCACGCGGGAGAACGATGCCTCCGACGTTTCTACTATAGCCAAATAATCCAATATGCAGTTTTCTGGCTCTTCGTTTCGGTACGTATGCAGCAATGCTGTTAACCAGAGGCGAAATACCCTCCACTATCCGTTGATACTTTGAA
>DATBXD010000127.1:0-2565 GCA_036514475.1 Nitrososphaerales archaeon | reverse complement strand
CTAATCCTTGTACCAGGACTCGTTAAAGGTGATGTGTCAAATATTTCTGAAGTTACTGGGATTCCCGTTTTTAAAGGTCCACGGCATGCTGCAGACCTTACTCAGGTTTTAAAAGTCATATCTAAAACTATGCTTTCTACTACCGTTCCAGCTTGCGATCTTATTAGAGAGACTTTGAATAAACAAGCTCTTGAGTCACTAAATGAAATTGAATCTAATCGTGAGCAACTTTTACTCAATCCTGGCAATGTTTTGATAGGTAATCTTGCTGTTGGGAAAAACTTTCCAACACGGGTGATAGCTGAAATAGTTGATTGCTCAAAGCTAACTGATAAAGAGATAAAACGCAAAGCTATCCACTATGCAAAGTCTGGTGCAGACATTATTGATGTGGGTATGGTGGCCGGGTTGTCCCAGCCAAAAGAAGCTTATCGCTCAGTAAAGATTGTGAAGGAAAGCGTTGACAAACCAATTAGCATAGATAGTCTCGTACCAGCTGAGATACAGGCTGCCGTATCGGCCGGTGTTGATCTGATCCTAAGCGTAGACGCTGGGAATGTGGCTGAAGTTTCAAAGTTTGCCGCTGATATTCCTGTTATAGTCATACCAACTGATTTCAGAAGAAATATCTTCCCTAGAAATTGGCCTGAGAAGATTAAGCTTTTAGAGGATAACATTGAGTCTGCAACGAAACATGGTTTCAAAACAGTGATAGCTGACCCTATTCTTGACCCTCTTGTAAATCCAGGGTCAGCTGAGTCAATTGTTGCTTCATACAACTTTCGAAAAAAGCATTCTGACACTATTATGTTGCTGGGTGTTGGCAACGTAACCGAGCTTATCGACGCTGATTCCATAGGTGTGAACGCATTCCTGATGGGTGTGGCTGCTGAGCTAGATGTTAGCCTTGTACTAACAACTGAAGTTAGTACTAAAGCTTGGGGAAGTGTTCAGGAGCTTTCAAAAGCCGCTAAGATGATGTTCTTGGCAAAGAAAAGAAGTTCGATACCTAAGGAAGTGGGTGTAGATTTGCTTGTTCTGAAAGAGAAGATCCAAAAAGACGAATTCCCCAGTAATGAATCGATGAAAAACGTCTCAATAATCAACGCTGACCCTCATCTTGTTCACTCACGTGACCCAAAAGGCTGCTTCAAAATATACATAGATCGAGATAAAGGCGAGATTATTCTCCTACACTCAAGCAGGCATAGACTAGATACACCAGATATCGTTCTAAGGGGAAGAACCGCGCGTGAGCTGTATATGACAGTGGTGGCTAAAGGTCTTCTATCTAGCTTAGACCATGCAGGCTACATTGGGACAGAGGTTCAAAAAGCTGAGATCGCCCTGAAACTTGGCAAGAGTTACGTTCAGGACTCCCCAATATTTTGATGATCATCTAAAGTGTGGCATAACCTTATTTTCAATTAGATCTAGTGAGTGGCTGATATCTCTACCTAAAGGAGGAGATAGAATTACCAATTTAATTCCAGCCTTCACAAGAGCGCTTATCTTCTCAATACAGTTGTCTGGTGTTCCTGCTATAGATAGGGATTCTATCATGTTAGGCGTAACAGATTTTGCTATCTTCGAATAGTCACCTATCTTCAGAGCTTCTCGAACATTTTGAGCTTCTTCAATAGAAATTCCATATCTATCTAAAACTTGTTTGTTGCATCCACCAACAACGACTGCGACTTTGGGCAAAAGTGGTTTAATTGCATCGTCTTCATCTTCCGAGATTGAAAACGGTGTCGCAGCAGACCACACAAAGTCACTCATACTTCTTTTCGCATGCTCACCGGCGAATCTAGCGATTTCTATAGCTCTTTTGCACTCCTGTGCGTCGCCGGCGTTTATAATTACTCCATCCCCAATTATGCCTGCGAGTCCAAGCATTTTATCCCCTTGAGCCCCAATAAACACCGGGTATTTTCTAGTCATAAAGAATCGAAGTCTAGCGTTAGATATTCTAAAGACTTCACCGTTTATGTTTACAGTCTGACCTGAAGAAACAGTTCTGAGAATCTCAACAGCTTCTCTTACGGCTGATACAGGCTTGTACTGATTCACTCCAATCTTCCGTAAATTCTCTTTGTCTCCGGCACCTATACCACAAACAACTCTACCTTTCGATATCTCATCTAGCGAAGCTAACATTTGTCCGGTGGAAATCGGGTGGTTAAGATAGGGGTTAGTGATTCCTGGACCTAATGAAACTTTTTCAGTATTAATCGCTACAGCTGTAAGGTAAACAAAAATGCTTCCCCCCTTCAAATGTTCACTCATGAAGACATAGTCAAGATCTGCTTTCTCAGCTCTTACTGAATATTCTACTATCTTCTCAAAACCTTCGTCAGAAACAAAACTTACTCCAAACTTTAACATTTTAACCATCGCAATTAAGGTGCTAAGAAAGTTTTGGTGATAGTCATATTTAGATATACTGGATAGCGCCCTTATTCATCATCGCACTTGTTATGAAGCTGATTATGTTTATTATCATACTAACCCCCACTCACTGAATTAGAATGAGTCGTCTTGTAATTCTAGGAAATCACCTTC
>DATBXD010000126.1:0-5563 GCA_036514475.1 Nitrososphaerales archaeon | reverse complement strand
TGATGGTCTTGAATTCGAAACAGATTTAGGCCGTGAAGGTCTAACTTTAATGAAGATATTTGTTAATGGTGAAGAGTTAGATAAATCTCAGGAAAACAATGAAGTAGACATTCCTCTCCCTTTTACGCCCCTTGTTAATTCTAAAGTCTTGAAAACTAAAGATATTGCTCTATATAATAGGGCAAGATCATCCTTTATGAATTCTGAAGAGTTGCAAAGTATCTATCCCAATATCTACTCAGTTGTTAACCGAAAAGAGGTTAAAGGATATGAAAGATTATCCAATCTTCTAGTCGTCAATAGAGATAAGAAACTAAAACATAGAAAAATATGTGCTGAAGTTAGCTCGATCAATACTCTTGAAGAAGCTATTCTCGAGGGCGTTTCCGAAGTTTATTTCGGCGGCGCTCCAATGCCAGGTAGACAACTATCGATAAAAGATATTGAGCAAGCCATAACTGTTGCAAAAGCAAGTAAAACACCTCTTACAGTTGTCTTACCTCGAATAATGCGCGATGATACATACTTGGATACTTATTTACATAACTTGACAAGAATTGGCACCGAGTCTGTTCTTGTTGGAAATGTCGGGCTTATCGAGCCTGCAAAGAATCATGGGCTTATACCATATTTGGATTCGACCAATAATGTGTTTAACAGAATAACTCGTAATGTTCTTTTTGATTATGTTTCTCGAATAACGTTATCTCAGGAGATTCACATTTCGCAGATAGCACGTCTGGCTGGAGGCGCTAAATACGAAACAGAGGTGATTGTGCATGGACCTGTTTCAGTGATTGTATCGGAAATATGTCCTCTATCTAATGTGTTGAGCAATGGTGATAAGACTTCATGTAGAAAAATATGTTATGAAAATGAATTCTTCTTGAAGGATAGGAAAGGTGCTATGCTGCCGATAAAATGTGATGAGAACTCAAAAGCTCACATACTTTATTCAAAGGATATTTGTCTACTTAGCTATATTCCTGAATTGAAAGCTGCTGGTGTTGATGTTTTCAGGATTAAATGTCATAATGATCAAGGAATAGTTCGTGAATTAATCCGGTTCTACAGAAGAGCTCTTTCTATAGATAGGAATAGAAATGAGGATCAGCTTGAGCTAATTAATATGAAAAATATTATTGAGCAAAAGACTGGGGCTCACTATAGTAAAGGGCGGCTGAGCGGTGTCGAGTGAAAATTATTTCTCTTGATGTAATATTCTGAACGTAAAGTATAAGGGTCTTTGGAATAAATGGGTTGTATGTGTCAATGTGGTGAAGTGAATCTCGTTGACGTATTATACCACGTAGGTAAGGGAAACAAATTGATCGGCTATCACAAAAACTGTGGTGATGACCTTTCTGAAGCACAGCATAAACAGATTCAATTGCTAAAGATTGAAAAGTGGAATAAGCCGTATGAATAATTATCTTAATTGATATACTAGGTTTTAATTCTTATTTTCTATTAAAGCGCGTTTCCTTCGCAATGAACTTCTCCTTTGAATCTCCGCAGATGGTTTGGGCATACAAAGCATTGCAGGAATGGGACTTCACTTTTTAGAACTGGGCAATCAACCGCTTCAAACTTCATAGCTTTAATCTTTTTTGGACCTAATACTCCTTTTAGACTAACTTGAATTTCTTTCTTGATTTTGAAAGGTTCTGGTTTCAGATATATTTTTACTGTGAATCTTGGTTCCAATTATATCACTGTTGCGACGAATGACCTGTCTGAGTTCTGGTTTCATATGTAACGATTTAAAGGTTCTGATAGTGAATTGCTTCGGCAAATCATTATTTCCTACGGCTTCTGCTCGGTTGATACTAGCAATTTATTGTAAATATCTTCAGATACATTGTTATTTTTCGTATTCTTAAATTTGCTTAAGATAATAATATTCGCTAAATGCGTGTTAGTGTAATCCAAGTCAGTTGAAGCGTCCTGACAAGCATCCATTACGAAGGTGTCTAATCATTTATGGAACTAATCAATAAGGTGGAAAACCTGATAAGCATCTTTAAAGGTTCTTGCTACGTGGATAAATGCACAATATAATTGTGCTTCAACACGAAGAGTGCGAGCATCTTGGCGTTTTAGCAGATCACTTAGCCCTGTACGGTGTAGACTACAAATACGTGAAACTCCATGAAAGTGAAAGTATACCTGATTCAGGAAACTATTCAGGTATTATAATACTGGGCGGTCCGATGAGTGTATACGATGAAAAGGAGTACCCATTCCTCAAACAGGAAGACTCCTTAATTAAATCCGAGCTAAAGCTTGGCACTCCTCTCCTTGGTATATGCCTAGGAGCCCAGCTAATCGCCAAAGCCGCAGGAGCCAAAGTTACGCATGGAAAACATAAAGAAATAGGTTGGTACCCGCTTCACTTAACCGCTGAAGGCAGAATGGACAAAATATTTTATGGTTTGAAGGAGCGGATGACTGTCTTTCAGTGGCACGGGGACACATTTGATATTCCTAAGGACAGTATTCGGCTCGCATCTTCGGATATCTTCCCAAACCAAGCCTTTCTAATTGGGACTGCTGCCTATGCTCTTCAGTTTCACCTAGAGGTGTCGATCTCAATGATTGAGGATTGGATGAAAAGATACCACGATGAGTTATCCTCACTTAAGGAGGAAATTGATGCTGGACGAATACATAAGGATTCAAAAAAGTTGATCAAAGCTTTGAATCTAAATGCATCTTATCTCTGCGAAAATTTTATCCGGCTTCTAAATTAACAATTGCAATTAGCCATCATCAAATAACGCTAATGCCAATAAATGTGGATAGTTCTCTTCGATATGCATAACTCTGGATGTTCAATATCGATGTGCTCAATAGCTAACAGATAAGTCTTCTTTGTTGATTAATTTGGTTTCCAACTTTAGAATCGACTCAGTGGGATTAGAGGTCTACTGGCTTAGTCCCATAATTCTGTTTCCCTCCTTATTCTTTATCGGCTCAGCATTCTAAGGTTTTAGGTGTTAGCCTAGTTAGTCATAGAAATCATTCGTCTGCTCGACATCTGATAAATTGGGTCGAGGTTTATGAAGAATCCTTGTTTTGAACTTGATTGGAAGTAGGCCCAAAGGGATTCGAAGAGTTATTGGTACCGTATTAACTAATACACATATAGATCGCCGTACGGTCTAGTTGATACCGGTACTAGTTTCTTAAATCCGCTAACCGGGATTTCATCTTCACCAAAGTTAAAACGCTTTGAGAAATCATCAACTAACTCTTGAATTATCTTATCATCATTCTTATCTAGCTCGCAAACTTCAACCTCCTTTCCTACGCCTTTTACTTCTCTCACGTAGATTACTCCTCCATGCATTCCCGTCCCTACGTTATCTGAAGAATGGGGTTTACCACCGTTTTTCAACCCGAGCATTAAGATTACTCCTCCAGCCATGTACTCCCCTAGATAATCTTGAGTTGTTCCGCCGATTACTATTATCGGTTTAGAATCCTTATACTCTTTCATATGCACGCCCGTTCTATATCCTGTGCTTCCTTTGATGAATATCTTGCCTCCTCGCGCAGCCATTCCAGTCACATCGCCTGCGTCACCTTGAATTGTGATATCTCCTCTGTTCATAGTGTTTCCTAAACCGTCTTGTCCATTTCCATGGGCAACTATTGAGGGGCCATCCATGAACGCGCCTAAATCGTTACCCGGTGTGCCGAAAACTTCAATATTTATGTCTCCTCGCAATCCTGATGCGATGTATCTTTGACCAGTAACATTCTTTATAGTAATATTTTTCTCGTTGTTGGCAATAGCTTCTAGTATTAACTCATTTATCCTATGCCCATCAAGCCCTCTTGCATCTACAATACTTGTTTTGCAGTGTGATGTTGGCGACTTGGGTGTTTCCATATCTTTACTCGCCCGCCATTCTTATGCTTAGAATCTCAAGCTCACGCTCGTTCAGACCAACTCCCCTAAGATGGTTCCTGTTGCCACGAAGACTCTCAATTGAATTAATTCCCATTCCTCCAAGCATCTCTTTTATCTCTAAGCTCCACGACCTAACTAGATTTTCAACTCTTATTGACGCGTCCCTTGGGTTTACCCTCCTGCTGATAACGGGATTCATCGTCGTAAGGCCCCAAGCGCATTTTCCAGTGTAGCACTTCTGACATATCGTACATCCCATCGCGATTAAGGCTGCTGTGGATATGTAGCATGCGTCCGCTCCAAGCGCGATGGCTTTCACCACGTCACTGCTGCTTCTTACTCCTCCAGCTGCGATTAATGAAACCTTGTGCCTCAAACCTTCTTTAGTAAGGCGATTGTCAACGCTAGATATTGCCATTTCAATCGGTATTCCAACGTTATCCCTGATCACCTGAGGTGCAGCGCCAGTGGAACCCTTCATGCCATCAATTGCAATTACGTCTGCACCAGCTCTAACTATTCCACTTGCTATTGCTGCTGAGTTATGCACAGCCGCAATCTTCACTATTATTGGCTTGGTGAAGTTAGTCACCTCCTTTAGTAGACCTACCAGTTGAGCCAAGTCTTCTATTGAATATATGTCGTGATGCGGCGCAGGTGAAATCGCATCAGTTCCAACAGGTATCATTCTAGTTTCTGAAACCTCCTCAGTAACTTTGGATCCTGGCACATGTCCCCCAATCCCTGGCTTCGCACCCTGACCGATTTTTATTTCAATGGCAGCAGCCAAATCTAGATATTCTTTGTCAACCCCATATCTTCCTGAAGCTACTTGCATGATAAGATGCTCTGAATATTTTTTCATCTTCGGGTGTAATCCGCCCTCGCCTACGTTGAAGTAAGTGCCAGTCGAAATAGCTGCTAATGCCATGGACTCCTGAACATTTAGATTAACAGCTCCAAACGACATTGCTGAAAACATCATTGGCACTTCAAGCTGAAGCTGAGGAGCTAACTTTACCTCTGTTTCTATCTGTTCATTATTAGATGAGATTCTCAACCTGTCTTGTTTAGATCCTATATATGTGCGCAGCTCCATCGGTTCTCTAATTGGGTCAATTGAAGGATTAGTGACTTGACTAGCGTTTAGCAGTAGGTTGTCCCAATAGTTATACCCAGGCTTGTCGCAACCCATCCCCACAAGAATTATTCCTCCAACCTCTGATTGGCGCATTACACTTCTAACGCTTTCCTTTGTCCATGATGCGTTGTACTTGTGTTCTACTGGTGTAGGTATCACTGTGATGGATTTCTTATGGCAGAAAACCATGCACCTGTGGCAGTTAACGCATTTCTGGTTGTCTATCTCAATTTTATTACTAATTTCATTGTGGGTGAATGTGTCAAAGGTGCATTGAGTAACGCATCCTTTGCATACGTCACATGTCCCGAAATCTATGGTTACCTTGTACTCAGGTAGTAAGTAGCTTCTCAAAAATAATCTCACCGTTTGATACGTCGTTGGATTCAGCATAGTTACTGCATCGTGCCATAACAGGCTCTCCACCTCTCAAATGTCTAATTTCATCCACGTCTTTGCAGATGCTTCTGATTGCAGACTCTTCAGAAGACATGAATGTTAAA
>DATBXD010000125.1:0-7711 GCA_036514475.1 Nitrososphaerales archaeon | reverse complement strand
TTCTTGGGAACATGATTCCTTTTAGTTTTGTTGGATACATGGATTTTTCAGGAAATCAAGTAACATTTTCGGATAAGACACAATACGAAAGAGGACTTGGAGCCCTTTATGTATATAACATGAAGTATCCTACCGACGGTTCTGGCCCTCTAAAATTAGCGTATATGTCACCGAGCCTATCACAAATGAGAGATGGAATATTTGCAGGAGTAATAATTTATGAGGTTGTTAAGTAATATAATAACATCTTGAAAATCATATAGAAGTTAAAGCAATTACCGAATTATTTGGATCTAATCTGTATCCATCATTGACGTTATTTGATTTTGGCTTTTATCTTTTTATTTGATTAATGATTCTTGAAGAGTCATCTCATAACTCAACGACTTATTCAAATCAATCCAATCATCAGAAAGATAATTACGAGAGTTTGACTACTCTAACAAGTGAGCAATCATGCCGTCAGAATATATCAGCAGGAAGAAGATTCACCCGAATGACTACCTATATCCAAATTATATTGTGAGATATTACTAGTTGATATCTCTTTAGATTTATACCTATCATGGATGCGATATCGAACATATTTATCTTCTGGAGAAAATTTCGGTGGATGAGGAGTTGTAGATTCAGATTTGCAGATAGGGCAAATCTTTTCTAGAGTATATCTATTGCAAGCGTTACAGCGTCTCATTAATGGTTTCATTTTTTTCTAGTCTAATCTTCTGATAACTAAGCCATAGACGTTGGCCTTTCCACCGGTTCTTTCTGCCACTACACTATCACAGATTTTGCAATTTACATTACTGTTAGTCATAGAATATACAATTTGCTCATTTTCACATTTTTGACATCTAACTAACAGGAAAAGACTTCTGGGTTTTGGTATGGGTATTCTCTCTTTTCTCATATCACTACACCTATATCACTCGACTATTTCGAGCTTTCTTATTCTCAAACCCGGTTTCATTAATTGGTAACCACATACTTTACATTTAAGTTTTAAAGTCATTTTCTTAGTGGTTTTCGCAGTTTTCTTTAATTCAGGAAACTTCTTTCCACCATATCCCTTCTTATCCTCGGCGTGACGTCTAGCTCCAAGTGATGATTTTCTTTCTTTTCCTTTCTTATACAAAGACACAGCATGAATTGTATGTTTATTACATTTACTGCAGTGTGTTCTACTCTGCTTAACCATGCGCATTATTCTTTCTTCACTCTACCCGATATAGTCAGCATTAAAGATTGAATATATCAATATTATGCGAATAATGGATCAGTCCATAAAATCAAATTCGATTTGGCCAATATAATGTATAGAGAACGTTTGTTGCCCGTTCGCAAACATCCAGTCAAATAAAAAATTTAACAAGAACAAAAATGAACAATCCATCGTAAAACCCGAATAATCTAAAAACTTTGGCATTCTAGGTATTACTATTAGAATTCAAAGATATCTATCTCGGGTTTGGATCTTTTTTAATGAATTCTGTATTTTTTCTTTGTTGTCTTCTTCGATGATGAAGATAGGGCCCTTTTTGCTCTTTGTTGCGTTGAATATTGTGAGTAGTCAATTGACGTTTTGGACAGTTGTTTTCTTTCGATGAAGGCATACCTATCGGAGTTCTTGCTGTTGTATAGTCTATAATCGAATACGAATTGAAATACTTAACAATTATCTTTAGCGAAGGAACAGATCCATTCTCTTCATACTCGGATTTTATGTATTTTATTATTATTTAACGGTTAAGATGCTCAACCCATTAAAATACCTAAGTTCCAACGTTCTTAAACGTTCTTAAACGTTCCTAGATGGTTTTACACGCTCCAAAACGATTCTTACGTTCCAAAGAACGTTAAGAAAATAAAAAGATGATCAACATATTATTTCCAATTAAAAACAATGAGTATTATTCATCTCATTAATATTAGCCTGAATCTTGATTTACTGTTATTTGATTGTTATCGATATTAATTTACGATACCGTTCTCTTCTGACGGTCTCGTTTGTCTAAGACAAAACGTTACTTTTAATGTAGAATTAAAAAGAATCTAGAAACTAAGAGCAACTAGCCTTATCTATAAGGAATCATGAAATTATTGGGGTAAGCAGCTTGAAATTGACTGTAGCAGGACATATAGCTATTGATACTATTGTTTCAGATAATAGTCAGATAATATCTCTTGGAGGACCACCAAGTTATTCAGGTTTGACTGCAAGAAATCTGGGCGCAGATGTATCCTTACTAACTAAATATGGTAAAGACTTGCCTCAGGAATTGTTAATATTACTTAAAAACAATAACTTAAGAATATCTAAAGAAGCTTTATCTAAAGAATATCCAACCACTCGCTTTAAGATTATTCAAACATTTGATAAAAGAGAATTATATCTTGAAGCAAAATGCGATAATCTTGAAAAAGAAGAGTTGTTTGGTGACGCAGCCTTAGTAAGTCCTATTGCAGGTGAAGTAGATTTATCTTTATTATCCTACATAAGGAACAGATTCGACACAATATACTTAGATCCACAAGGTTTTATAAGAAAGTTTGAACCTGATGGAAGATGTTTGCTAAGTAATAGTGATGTTAACTTTTTAAAATATGTAGATATTCTAAAGGTGGATTACGAAGAAGCTTTTGCCATCACCAAGGCGCGAAATTCATTGGAAGTGTTTAATTTTTTGTCAAAAATTGGTGTAAAAATAGTAATATATTCAAATGGAGCAAAAGGGGTGAGTCTAATGTTTGATAATTCCATTTATGATATTCCGGTCATGATGAAAAAGAAGGCAATTGATACAACAGGATTGGGAGACATATTCGCAGGAGCTTTTCTTGCATCCTATGCTTTAGAAGACGACCCTTTATGGTCTGCATGTATTGGAGTGTCTGCGTCTTCTTTGGCATTAGGTAAACCCGGATTATCAAAGATTCCCAATTTAGATGATGTAATGAAATTGGCTAAAGAAACAAAGAACAATGTAAAAAGGTTAAAATAACTTTCTAAAAACGAAATCTTCAGGACGGTTGGTAGGTAATCAAAAAATATCTTTTCGGTGATATAAATGAGTAAAGAAATAGGAATAACAATTAAGAAGAACAATAATATATCCGATTGGTATACTCAAGTAGTAATAAAGAGTGAGTTAGCAGATTATGCAAGAGCTAAGGGTTTCATAGTTTTAAGACCTTACGGATATGCAATATGGGAAAAGATCAAGGAATACATTGACAACAGAATAAAAGAAACAGGCCATCAAAACGCTTACTTTCCAACCCTAATACCTGAAAGCTTATTGCAAAAGGAAGGCGAACATTTTGAAGGATTCATTCCAGAAGTTTACTGGGTTACTATTGCCGGTAAAAGACAGATAGGTGAACGATTAGCATTAAGACCAACATCAGAAACAATAGCTTATGATTCGTATTCCAAATGGGTAAGAAGCTGGAGAGACCTTCCTTTACTGCTTAACTTTTGGAATTCAGTTATGAGAGCAGAGATAAAATCAACAAAGCCTTTCATACGTACATCTGAATTCTTATGGCAAGAGGGCCACACAGTTCATTCTACGAGTGAAGAAGCTGAGAAGGAAGTTTTAAGTATTCTACAAATATATCAGGAATTAATAGAAGATACTCTTGCGATTCCTGTTCTAACTGGACTGAAGTCAGACAAAGAGAAGTTCGTTGGAGCCGTATATACTACAACACTGGAAGGTATAATGCCCGACGGGCTGGCTTTACAAATGGGAACTTCACATAATCTTGGTCAGAATTTTTCCAAACCTTTTGCCATACGCTTCATGGATAAAGATAAGCAAGAAAGATTCGCCTGGCAGACTAGCTGGGGCGTGTCATGGAGACTTATTGGAGCATTAGTAATGGTTCATGGAGACGACAGAGGCCTTGTGTTGCCGCCTAAGATAGCTCCGATTCAAGTAGTTGTTATCCCGATTTGCTATAAAGAAAAAGATTCCGAGTCTATACGAAGTAAAGTTGAAGATTTTACTAAAAAGCTTAAAGAAAAAGGATTGCGCATCTATGTTGACAACAGAGAGCAATATACACCTGGTTGGAAATTTCATGATTGGGAGTTAAAGGGCGTTCCTTTAAGAGTGGAGATAGGCCCTAGAGACTTGGAAAAGGATGAAGTAACTTTTGTGCGCCGTGATAATTTTGAACGATTTACAGAGAAATATGAAGATGCAATCAATAAAACTGTATTAGTTTTGGAAGATATCCAAGATAACCTTCTAATCAAGTCAAAGAATCTATTGAAAGAGAATACTTTTAGTACCAATTCATATGAAGAATTCAAGGAAAGATTATCTGCAAAAGGAGGTTTTATCAAAGCAGGTTGGTGTTTAGAAAAAGACTGCGAAGATAAAGTAAAGGAAGAAACTGGAGCTGATATTAGAGTTATTCCCTTTGATGAAAATGCTATGAAAACATGTATTTACTGTATGAGAGAAGCAAAAAAAACTGTATATTTCGCCAAATCCTATTAGATCATGAAACCCATCATCATATGTAACATGAAAATGCTATTTTGTTCGATTTGTTAAAGTTCTTTATCATGTTATAATTCTATTCACTATCAAAGTGCTGCTCTTGTCCGTTGGATATAGCAACTCTGTTCTTGTTTCGTTGAAGTTTACTAGTAAATATTTCATCGCCATCTACATCTAGTTTCTCAAGTATTGATGCTACAAAGAAGAAAATGTCGATTGCTTCTTCAGCCATTTTTTCGCGGTTATTATGTTTATATGCGTGGCACAATTCTCCAACTTCTTCTGATAGCCAAATTATTTTGTCAGATATAGAATTACTAAACCCTTTTTCAATTTCAAGTTCACGAACAAGTTTTTGAGCTTCCTTTATTGTCGGCATAAATTGATCACAAATTCATTAGTAGAAGATATTTTTGTTATCTCTTTATATGAATCTATCTATCCTTTCATTTTCATGTTTTGAGAAACTTTGTTTACTTATTGTTTCTTTAATACTTTCCTTAAGTTTTAAGAAATCAATTTCCGCAGTTGATTTTAGCAATGGATTATGTAGTGTTGCAGCAGGATGATACATCGGAAAAATAAGTAGATTTGATTTTTTTAGTAACTTTCCATGAACACGGGAAATAAACCTAAAACCGGTGAGTGTTTCTAATGCGGTGTTGCCAAGTGAACAAACTATCTTTGGATTTACTATCGATATTTGCTTTTGCAAATACGGAAAGCATGACTTTATTTCATCTAAAGTAGGTACACGATTCATTGGAGGTCTGCATTTAACTACATTTGTAATAAATATATCATCACGTTTTAGATCAATTGAAAGTAGAAGTGCATCAAGTTTCTTACCGGCTGCCCCAACAAAAGGTCTGCCTTGACTATCTTCCTCTGAACCTGGGGCTTCACCTATAAACATTACATCAGCGTGTGAACAACCTTCTCCAGGCACAGCTAAAGTTCTAGAACAAGAAAGTGGACATGATGTGCAGAGCCTTATCTTATTTGCCTGTTCTTCAAGTTCATTATTACTAGACAATAATGATCTTATCTTAGTAAATCATATAAATATTATTTATTCTTATTTAGAACTCTTAGAAATAAGAATAATGAACCAGCTACAAGGCATAGCATTGCAATAGATACTGTAACTACCCAAGATAAGCTAAAACGCCATAAAATATACAAAATTATTGGCGAACCTAAAATTAGAATAATGGATAAATTCTCTATTAGTGACTTTGGTTTTATCTTGGTTTCTAAATTGGGATTTATTAGCAATGATTGAATAAATAATAATAATGGAAACAATAACGAATATTTGCCTTCCAGAAGAATCTGAATAAACTTGGAATTAATAGAGAATCCAATAACATTCCAAAGACAAAATACAACCGAAATTAAGCATATTGTAGCTAAAATCTGTATTTGTCTATGATTTTCTTGAAGTTTACTATATCTTTTTTCCTTTGAAGATCCATAAACATCCACTAACACCGCTAAGCTTACTGACGTTAATCCAACAAGGAAAAGATAAGGATTTTTTGTTATGGATAGATATACATCCAGAGGAATATTTAGTGTTAATCCTTTTGAAGCCCATAATACCAATGTATATCCTGCAGTCATAACGATAGGCATTAAGTATAGTAGAAATGATAGATTCTCAGCGGATTCCATTTTTGGCAAATTGACTAACATCAAAAGTCTATGGTAAGCAGTTTTAATCTTTGTCGGTGTTTTTCCTAAATGTAAAACTATTTTTCTAAATGTAAAACTAATTTCAAGTCTTTATGTTTTTTCTATGTTTCGTGGATTTTGAATTTCTTCGTAAATAAATATATCATAAAATCTTACGAGCAAAAGTCAGGTATGCTGTGTGTCCAATCATTCTCATTGAGGGTCTTGTCATACCCTCTCTAGCTTCTAAGTCTCGAACTATTACTTCCATATTTTCAATATTTGTGAATCCAGTGTTCTGTAGCGCTATTGTTAGTTTTTCCACCTGATTCATTGTAGGCGAAACGGCCGCTAAGCTTCCACTTCCCTTCAATGCTTTTCTCATAGGTTCAACTAAAGTCCAAGGATCTCCAACATCAATCAACGCGATATCTGCCCCAGTAATATCTATACCCTCTTTAGCATCTGTTAGCTTCAAAGAAATATATTTACTTAAACCTGATTTGGCGATATTTCTCTCAGCAATTATCTTAAATTCTGGCCGCACTTCATAGGAGTAAACATGTCCTTCTGGACATACTAGGCTTGCTGCAAATATGGTTAATGCACCGCTGCCAGTACCTGATTCCACAACTATTTTTCCTGAAGAAAGACCTGTCCAAGATGCAATAATTCCAAGATCCTTAGGATAGATAATCTGTGTCTTTCTTTCGCTTTTTAGAATGAAGTCTTTGATTATCGGTTTCAATAACCATATCTTCTCATTTAACGTAGTAGTTACAGAAGATCCATATTCCAATCCAATTATTGACTCAATACCAATAATACCTCTGTGGGTATGAAACATCTCACCTTTCTTTGCTTTAACTAGCCATTGCTTTTGCTTGCTAAGATATAATATAACGTAATCTCCTTCTTGTATAAGGTTAGTTAAAACCAAGACAAATTCACGACCATGCCAAAACTTCCTAAGATATAATCATAGACCCAATATATCAAGAATAATTAAATATACATCAAATCTAAAGTTAGTGGCAAACTTAAAATGAAACTAAGGAGGTGATAATCTAAGAATGGAAAGCGACGATGTGGTGCCTATAAATTCAGGCATAGATAATCTTGGTCAACAAGAATCAGCATCTACTGATAAAAGATTCCCGAAATCATATTTTAAATCAAAACCTGTTAAAATTGGTGATGAGATGGATGTCAGCATAACTGAAATGAGCAAGAGAGGTGATGGAATGACTAGAATTGATGGATATGTAATCTTTGTTCCAAATACGAAAATAGGAGATAATATTAAGATAAAGATAATTCAAATCAGACCAAGTCACGCAATTGGATCAATTTCATAAATACTAGGAGTTACGCGGTTGGGAGTGTTTCCTCTGCTCCTCGCCTATAAGAGTTGTGGCTTCGTCCCATAACTAGCTTAACTATACTTGGCATAGAAATTACCTCAAGATTCTGTTAGGGATTGTTAGAGTTACGGGACTAAGCCAAGAGTTGTGTAACGC
>DATBXD010000124.1:0-5701 GCA_036514475.1 Nitrososphaerales archaeon | reverse complement strand
GCAAAATGTTTATTTAAGAATTGTTATTATCTAAATTGTTATTATCTAATAACCTATATGACCGCCTATCTTTAATCAGACGCCTCCTCAGTTGAAGCTCTGCGAAGTAATAGTTACAATGCAACCCCGCAGAGAATAGCCATCTGCCGAATTGCGCTGAACAGTAGAGCTCACCCTTCGGCTCAACAAGTGTACGATAAGGTTAAGAAAATCCAACCATTTATCATAAGCAATGGTTTCTATCATGAAACCATGTTCAAAACATAATTATTGAATCGACGAATCTACATTTGCTAAAACACTTACAAAATGTAATGTAGTTTTAGGAATTTCTCGCTCTGCAAGAGATAAACTTGATAATGCGCAAGAGAGTTCCAAATCTGAAGAGCTTCTCAGAGGATGCCTTCATTATTGTTAAAAACTGGGTGCAGAAAAAGTGAAATGGTGATATCTGAAGATCGTACTCCTCACCAACTTGAGCCATTACTCGGTTGAGCATCCCCTCCGCAGCTTTCTTTGTGAATGTTAGCGCAAGGATACTGCTAGGTTTAACACCTGACCTTATCAGGTTGATCACCTTAGTTGTTATAACCTTAGTCTTCCCTGAACCTGCACCAGCTATTATTAGAAGAGGCTTGTCATTTTCCTTAACAGCCTTTAGCTGTTGAGGGTTCAAACCGAAAAATAAATCAGAAAATGTATCAGACATGCAGCAACCTCAACTAAACTCTTTTATTAAAAATGTATTCTAGCTTCTCCTAGGTTATGTGTCTACAATAGTTCTAGGAATTCAGCTTTTGTCAATCCTGCTTCTGAGATTATCTCAACTAGAAGTCCTTTACCTATGGGGTCGTGTCTAGAAACAGTTAGCCTCTTGCCGTCGACATGTCTTAGGATGATGTGGCTTCCTGTCTGATCTGTTGGCAGATAACCTATCTTTTTCAGAACCTTTACGACATCTCTCCAAGAAATACTTGGAAGTCTAGTTCTCTTTGACAACTATGCCGCGACCTGAATAACTCTAGCATTCTTCTCCTTTGCCTCCCGCTCAACATCTTTAAGGTATAACTTTATTGCATCCTCAATGTTTCTTAATGCTTCGTCTTCAGTCTTCCCCTCGCTAAGGCAACCTGGAAGCTCTAAGCACCTTACTACAAAACCATCTTCTTTCTGTCGTTTGAAGACGATGTGAAAATTCTTAGTTGTCATTCGTCACCGTGTTTAGATACCAATTCGCAGTATTTAACGGTGGAGTTAGGAATGCGATTTTCTAGGAGACGATAGAAGTTTTGTGTTAGGTGGCTGTGGACTAGGTTCTTATCGAGGGGTTTTGTTTTCTATGTTATGCCTTAATCTAGCTGAATCTTGAAAACAATTCTGTCTTAAGCTGTGATGGTGCTTAAAGAGGCTTGACTTTGCTCTTCATCAATCCCATGTTTCATGAGTAGCATTTTTTTGAATGTTGGCTGGTGGCCTGTGTAGTATTTACCATCAAATTTAATGCTCCCCGCATCCACCATCTCTTTTAGAATGTGGCTTATGCGCATCAATGATATTTTTTTCTCATACCATCTGCAGTATTGTTCCCATATCGATTCTTCCGTTCGCTTTAATGGTTTCTCCGCTAGCATGGATGGAATATAGTAGCAATTACTAACATGGACGTATGTTTCAAGCCTAGTTATCTTGAAAACGTGCCTTAGCGTTGGGTATTGCTCTCTTATGATATGAGCCATGGCCATCGTGATAAATGTCTCATTGTTATCTTCTTTAGCTCTCATTGTGGTGAATAGATTTCCATAGGTGTAGCCTCTTTCAATTCTTCTCACTAGGCCTAGCTGTTCAAGAAGTGTTAGCCACATCTCCGTACGTTGTGGGTCGGCTTCTCTTTGAACATCAGAGAATGGGATAAGTTCTACATCAGGTTCTAGAAACCGCTCTAATACCATTACTATCGGGTGGAGCGCTTCTTTGGCTACGCCAATTCTCGCGATGTGAGTAGCCGATGCTTTGACAATTATTTCCTCGGCTTTTCTCTCCCATCTTGTTAATAGAGTCTCCACTTTCTTTACGCATTCTTCTGGCGGAGTTGATTCTATTAGCTTTAGGTTTTTATCATAGGTTAATGAGCCTAAGTTTCTTAGTGTTAAGAACTTTAGTAATCTGCTATTGATCAAGGAGTCATCTGTAATGACATAGGGGTAATCTGACTGTATCCCCACACGCCATGTGTGGTTTTGGCGATCAAAATCAGGCTCACTAACTGTCAGTAGGTTTCCGTAATTGTGGGTAACGTATCGCTGAGCTACTGACTTAATCTCCATTGTGGAACTCCTCTATCTTATGATTTGCGCGGGTGCTTATTTTAAGTTTTATCAGTATGTTATTCTGTCTCTGCCATTGCGTCATGAAGACTGTAACGTCTTTCTCATGGTAGCCTGTTATCGGATCTAGGTAATGCACCTTTAAGGTGGTTTTGCTATAGTGTGTAATAACGACTGAGTGCCCAAAAGCATGTCTTTCCCCTTCGATCAGCCAGGCGATAACAGGGCGGCTCTGCTCAAGCTCCCTTGTAATCTCTTCAAAGTTATGTCCTTCATCTGGTTGAAACGCCACTTCGCGGGACGATTTTAGGAGCTTCTTATTGATATGACTGACTTTTTCAAACTTTGTTCCACCACCTACGGTGGTTCCGATGGTATTAGCAATTTCAAAAATATCCATCTCACGTACCTTTACCTTAAGGTTATCGCGAACGTAATTGAGCACCATTTTCAAGCACGTTGGAGCACATGTGTGATTCCCTGGCTGCAAAATTAATTTGACTGGAAGGCCCACGGAGGGAATAAAATCCGTTTCAGTGCTCAATATGAGTAATTATCCTGCGGATATTATTAAGCGTAGCTAGTTTTTGCATTCTGAATCTGGAGTTTTTGTTACCTTGCTCCTAGAACCACTTGTATGTTCATTATCTGATTGCTACTTAGAACTTTTATCGATATCGGTTCATTTGGTGAGAAATATTGATTTAGAATATAGCTAATGTCTTGCTCGCTTGTGACTTGGTAGTTGTTTATTGCAATTATTATGTCTCCAACCTTCAAGTTGCTTTTTGAAGCTCCAGAGCCTGCAGTTATTCCTTCGACGAGCCAGCCTGACTTGACGGATTGTGAGAGATTCATTGCGCTAGCTGAGAAAGGGTCTAGAAACCTTCCCTGTATTCCTATCAGTGGATATTGGTAGGTGCCTTTCTCAATTAGGCTTGGTACTACTCGTGCCAATATGTTTGAGGGGATTGCGAATCCAAGTCCCTCTGAGAGGTTTTTATCATATCCAAAAGTGTTTATTCCAATCACCTTTCCTTCGGCGTTGAGAAGAGGTCCGCCGCTGTTTCCTGGGTTTATCGGTGCGTCGGTTTGTATGTAGAAAAGAAAAGAATATGTTGGGATAGTCCTGTTTAGCTGACTAACTATTCCTGAAGTTATGCTTCCAATAAGGCCAACCGGGCTACCCATAGCGAATGATGGCGATCCAACCTTTAGATTATTAGAGTTAGCTAGTTGTAGCGGCTTTGCATATGTAGGTAGGGTAGCTTTTAAGACCGCGATATCTCCTAACGGATCATTACCAACTAGCTTTGCTTCAACTTGCGACCCGTCTAGGAAGGTTAGCAGATAGGAAACGCCAGCCTCCGCCACATGACTATTGGTGACGATGTATCCGTCTTTGCTGTAGACGAACCCTGATCCAATAGCTGCTAATGTTCCTGAGGTATTGTAGACTGAGATTGACACAACAGCTGGCTTTGCAATCTCAAATACCGTAGTGGCATCTGCTCCCATATTGGTTAATAATTTGCCATACTCTTCGCGTAAAATATCAATTTCGCTTGTCAGCCTGATGTTTTCCTTCTCAACTTTTGCAAGATCTTCTTTGGTTGAATTTAATCTAGCTGAGAGCGTGTTTACGTCTGTTTCGAGCTGAGTGTTTGTGCTCTTTGAATTTGATAATGTGGTTGAGAGATTGTTGACTAGTGTGAATAGACCTGTGTTTGTATTTTGTATCTTTTCTATGTTACTTGTTAGGTTTCTAACTTCTGTTTCGAGCTGAGTGTTTACGCTCTGCGTTAGTGAAATATCTCTGGCAATCTCTGCGGTTGTCTTTGTGAGTTGCTCTTGCACTTTAGACAAATCTGATCTTGTTGCATCGAGCTGAGGTAATAATATTCCAAGTGTGGTTCCAAAACCAACAAAGAAACCTATAATGATAATCGTGGCCATAACCTTTGTAGATATAGTGCTAGTCATATGTGGAGAAATTCATATTCATATATAAAAACGTGGTTTAAAAATTAATCTTTAGTATTAATATTATATCATTTCTCTAATTGACTGTTTTATATTAGCAACGAATTGAGCTATTAAGTATAAACTTATGGATCAATTTTTGTTATTTTAACGCTAGATATCTTTGGCTTTAAGGTGAGTTCGAACTATTTTTCCATTAGATTAGGATTGATAATATCTTGGTTTGTTTCGCTGTGATTGTTCATTTATCTTCTAATCTGTTAGTGTGTTGATAAATTCCATGAGGGGTTTTGTTTGGTTAGTTATGCCTATGTAGTGATCCCCTCTATGGTGTTGTCATGGTTGAGAAGGTTAGTGTTGCCTCAGTCTATAAGGAGGTCGAGGCCATAAGGCGAATGCTTGAAGATTTATCTGAAAGAGGAATACTTGCATCTTTAGATTCAGAGCCGATAACTGAAGCAGAGCGCAAGAAACTCGATCAGGCCTGTGAAGAGGTCAGGCGTGGAAAATCTGTTCTCTTAGCAAGATCAAACGCAGTTAGTTAACGTTGTATTAAATAATTCTGAGCTCTTGAGCAGCTAAATTTCTGAATATGTTTGACAAGAAACGCAGATTAAACGTCATCGAGACTTTCGAAGATTTAGGTGATTATCCCTTCGCTTTGCTTTGAGAAGACATGATGTAAAGAATGTCGAAGGCAGGATAGTCTTTTCCTGTCTTAGAGTTTCTTCTCACATAATTGAAGGCGTTTTCGATTCGAACTCCGTTGAAAATATATAGTTAGCGTCGTCTACATGTTAGGAGTTGTCAGATGGTTTAGTATCTTTCGCTTAGTTTGATTGATGAGTTGCGTTCTTGAGATTGCATATTACTCTGAAGCGAATCTATGGTCTGCGTATGGTATCGCCTGATGGTCTAAGTGTGATTTCTCCTTTGCATGGTTCAATCAAATGATGAAAGTCACTTGAATCGCTAATCGTTCGCATGGCTGCAAAGGCACAAACGCGGGCTGTAGGGAAAACGTCCAACAATCGATTCGCGGCACCGATGAGAGTTGCACCACGTGTGATTATATCATCGATCAACACAATTTCATCGGAAGCAGATAAAACTCCGTCAACCCTTATTGTTTCATAATGCTGTTCTGCCGTAGGTCTATCCTGAGGTGCGCAGAATGCAGCCTTTCGCACAGCCACATTCCGTTTGAGGCATCTGACAACCTCTTTTCCAAGGCCATTATTGACTAGGGCTGTTGCAAGTCGATCTGGCACCCATAACGTATGAGGTCTCATCAAAGAGCTGCTCGGTGTCGGGATGAGAATTGTATTCGAATGGAAAAACGAATTGAACGGTAGTGTGGATATCTGCTTTTTTATCATCTGCGCTACCCACTC